>NZ_DALYOQ010000004.1:43373-147419 GCF_031974595.1 Pantoea sp. CTOTU46764
GCCGCTGCGTAAACTCAGCGCGGGCGATCGCCTGATCAAGCCAACGCTGGGCACCATTGAATACAACCTGCCGCACACCAATCTGGTCCAGGGCATTGCCGCCGCCATGCACTATCGCAGCGAAGCCGATCCGCAGGCGCAGGAACTGGTCGCGCTGCTGGCAGAAAAAGGCCCGCAAGCCACGCTGGCGGAAATTTCTGGCCTGGATGCCAATAGCGAAGTGGTCACCTCAGTGGTGAGCGCTTACAACGCTATGGCATAATGCGCGCCCTTTAGTGGTTAACTCGGGCGCGCTTGCGTGCCCGCTGGCGGTAGCTGAACGATGCAGGCAATGATGGAAGAGAAGCAGGCTTTTGAAAACCGGGTGCTTGAGCGCCTGAACGCCGGTCGTTCGGTGAGAAGCTTCCTGATCGCCGCCGTTGAGCTGCTGACCGAAGCAGTTAACCTGCTGGTGCTGCAAGTGTTTCGCAAGGACGATTACGCGGTCAAATATGCCGTAGAGCCGCTGCTGCTGGGTAATGGTCCGCTGGGCGAACTCTCGGTTCGCCTCAAGCTGATTTACGGCCTGGGCGTGATCAACCGGCATGAGTACGAAGATTGTGAACTGCTGCTGGCGCTGCGTGAGGAGCTGAATCACGACATCAGCGATTATCGATTTACCGACGATGAGATCCTCGGCCCGTTTGGCGAATTGCACTGCGTGGCCGCCTGGCCGCCGCAGCCGGATTTCAACCGCGACGACGAGCAACTGCGCTCCATGCAGCAGCAGCGCTATCTGCAGATGGTACGTTCAACCATGGTGCTGTCGCTCACCGAGCTGATTTCACGCATTTCGCACAAGCAGGTGTTTAAAAAGCCGGCAGTGTAGGGTCGCCATTCATGGCGACCAGGCGAGCATGAATACGCGCCACGCTGCAAAACTGCGTAGATTTGTGTATCCTTTGCCTGTTTTCCTTAACGAGTTTTCCCCCAATGAAAGAACAAGAAAAAGCCGAGATTAAACTGCTGAGCGATCAGCTCGATGCGCTCAACCGCAAAGAAGCCCCGCTGCTAGCCTCTGGCGATGCCGAAAAGCTCGGTGAACTGCTGCGTGAAAAAGAGAAGCTGGAGCTGGAAATTGAGCGCCTGCGCAGCGTCCGCACTGAGAAGCTGAGCAAAGAAGCGCAACAGCTGCAGAAGCTGGGCTTTAGCCGCGAAATCACCAAGAAAGAACAGGCCAACATGGGCGCATTTAAGAAAAGCGTGCGCGGCCTGGTGGTGGTACACCCAATGACCGCGCTCGGACGTGAGATGGGACTGAAAGTGATGACCGGCTACGCCAAGCAGCCGTTCTAATCTTGACTTACGCGGCGTGTGAGACGTCGCGTAGGATGCCAGCCGCCTGATGAACTTGTTCATTCAGACTGTCCAGCAAGGCATAGCGACGGCGATACTCGGCGCGCTTCTTGCTGGCAATCTCTTCCAGATCTTTACGCTCCGCGCGTAACGGCAACGCAAACAGCTCATCAGTACGCGCCACGCCACCCAACGACAACCAAAACTCGCTGTAGCTGGCAAAAAACTTGTCGCCTTTACTGTGGCGGTAGCGCAGGCTGCGGAACACGTGTGTGGTATCGCCAACGGCGGTGATCGCCTCAACGCCACACTGTTGCGCCAGATTAAATACCGCTTCCATTAGCAAACGTTTCGGGAATACGCCGTGTGCCGCTTTCGTGGCATCGCGAATCACATCGTTGGAAATATGTTTACGCGGTCCCTGCAATCCACCAATTAATAAGGTGCGCTTGTTCTGTTCGCGAATAATTGAGAAAGAGAGCGAAGCAATTAACTGCGTTTGATAATGCAGCTCCAGGGTAATTTCACCTTCACGGTCAAAACGTCCTGGACAGCAGTGAATCACAAACGCCTCGTCGTTTTTGCCGCTCAACGTGGCCAGCAAATTATCGCCCGGACTCTGCAACAACTGGCGCAGTGCCGTATTCTCTAACTGCTCCATCAAGGTGTAGTGATCGATGATAGCCTGCGCACGTTGCGCCACGCTGAATCCCGCACGCAGATAAGGACGATGTGGCTTGGCCGGCAGCAAACCTTGCATGGTCAACAGCTGCGGTAGCGCAGACAATTTCGTTAACTGCTGCAGATAATTAAAGGTCGTCACAGGAAAGACTAGTGACCTTAAGGCAAATTTCGCGCGAAAACTTCCGCTATTCCATAATTTATTCGGCCTGAACTTTCCGCTTATTAATGGCAAAAACAGCGGCGCTGACGAATCATTATTCGTCACAGAAGTTGTGATAGTAGACATGATTATTTAGGCTTAGCGAGACAAATTGTCGCTACTATATGCCCCAAATTATCAACGGCAGGTTAATAAGCTTTCGCCGCGCAATAATCGTACGCGTGAATATTCAGGTCGTTTAGAAAGGGTTTAAAAAAGACGAAAAAAACCGGTGAAATCATCACCGGTTTCATGTTGCGGCTTTAGCCTGAACTTACTTCGCAGCAGCGAAACGCGCTGCAGCTTCGTCCCAGTTCACCACGTTCCAGAATGCTTTGATGTAATCAGGACGTTTGTTCTGATACTTCAGGTAGTAAGCGTGTTCCCACACGTCCAGGCCGATGATCGGAGTGCCTGAAACGCCAGCGACCGCTTCACCCATCAGTGGGCTGTCCTGGTTTGCGGTTGAAACCACAGCCAGTTTGTCGCCTTTTTTCACCAGCCACGCCCAGCCTGAACCGAAGCGAGTGGTAGCGGCTTTCTCAAACTCAGCCTGGAAAGCTTCAACGCTACCGAAATCTTTTTCGATGGCGGCTTTCAGGTCGCCCTGCAGCGAGGTGCCCAGTTTCAGACCTTTCCAGAAGAAGCTGTGGTTAGCGTGGCCGCCTGCGTTGTTACGCAGTGGACCTTTTTTGTCTGCTGGCAGCTGATCCAGTTTAGCGATCAGTTCTTCAACCGGCAGGTCAGCGAATTCGGTACCTTCCAGCGCAGCGTTAGCGTTGTTAACGTAGGCCTGGTGGTGTTTAGAGTGATGGATTTCCATCGTCTGCTTGTCGAAGTGCGGTTCCAGTGCGTCGTACGCATACGGCAGGGATGGCAGTGAATAACTCATGTTCTTCCTCTCCATTTTAGTGTTTTGCAGCACCACCTCACTGGGCGTGCCGCGTAAGCAGTCGGATCATTATAGTTAAAAACATGATCCGTAAAAGGGTTATCAATGCCTTAGAATTGATAAGGATTTGATGAATCTGGGAAAAGGTGCGCACGCACGGCTACACCTTGTGGCTGCTGGCGCGCAGTTTAAGCTGCACTGGCAGCTCATTGATGGCTGGCGGTTCATCGCCTTTGAGCGCCGCCAGCAGACGTTTACCCGCCGTGCGCCCCATCTCTTCATACGGCAGCACAATGCTGGTCAGCGGCGGCGAACACACTGCCGCTAACGGGCCGCCGCCGATGCTGGCAATCGCCAACTGGCTGGGAATCGCAATCCCCGCCGCATGGCACGCCATGATGGCACCGCAGGCCACTTCATCGCTGGTGCAAATCAGCACATCCAGCTCTGGCCAGGTAAGCCGAATTTCTGCCAGCAAGCTGTGCCCGGCGGCAAAGGTTGGCATTTTCGGCGATGTCACCACGCGATGCGGCGCCTGATTCATCGCCAGCATGCCGCTGTGCCAGCCATTCAGCAGCTGGCGGAAGATGGTGTTATTACTCTGCGTGCACAACAAACCGAGATTGCGATAACCGCGCTCGACCAGGCTTTGCACCAGTTGGCGAATCGCTTTGGCGTAATCGACACCAATGCTGATCCCCGCCGAATTCGGATGCACACCGCCAATATCCATCACCGGCAACCCGGAATTGCTCAGCAGACGATGCGCTTCGGCGGCGTTATCGAAATTGAAATGCACCATCGCCGCCGGATTATAAGAGAGCAGCATTTCGATCAGCTCGCTCTCTTCCGCAGCCGAATGATTGGCTTCCGCCAGCATCATGTTATAACCCTGCGGCCGCAGCACTTCCTGCAGCGCTTCCGACACAATCGCACTGCCCGGCGTGGCAAACGACGGTACCACCATGGTGATCAAGCGTGATGTCGCCGATGCCAGATTACTTGCCTGCACGTTCGGGACATAGGAGAGCTCAATCACCGCCGCATCGATTTTGGCGCGAATTTCAGGCGACACTTTTTCCGGCATGCGCAACGCACGCGATGCGGTCATGGTGCTTACGCCCACCAAACGGGCAACATCGGCTAAAGTACTTTTGCCGGTACCGCGCCGTTTTTTTTCTGTCATGCGATCTCCTGCATTACTCGCTACTTTTTTGCCAGGACGCAGCTTAAAACCAAATCTGTTAACGCGCCATGTGAAAAACCACAGTTTCGGGCATCCCTCACCCCGCGATCTTTTCAGAATGATTGAGCATGTCAGGTGCTTGCAACGAAGACAAACGCGCAGCAAGGAAATGTTAGCGATAACACGTTTTTTAACAATAACGGTGTTAGCGCTAACTTTTGCGACAATCATCACAGAAAACCGCTGAGAAAATAACCTACATTGCACCCCATCGACGAATAAACAGGAATGACTGATGCTCACTCAATGGCTAACACCGCAACATATTCGTGTCGTAGAGCAGGTTAGCGACTGGCAGGAAGCGGTGCGTTTATCCGCCGAACCGCTGCTGGCCGCTGGTGCCATCAGCCCGGCTTATCTCGATGCCATCTTCACCTCGCATGCCGAACTCGGCCCGTATTACGTGCTGGCGCCGGGTCTGGCGATGCCACATGCCCGCCCGGAACAAGGCGCGCGCAAAAACGGCCTGTCGCTGCTGCATGTGAAGAATGGCGTGAGCTTTCAGGCCGATGAAAACGATCCGGTTTATGTGGTCATCATGCTGTGTGCGGTGTCTGGCGACGATCATATTCAAATGATCACCGCATTAGCCGACGTGTTCAGCGACGAATCCCGCCTGCAGCAGTTGCTGTCGGCTTCTACCCTGTCAGCGATTGAAGCTGTCATTGAAAATAAATAACCAGAGAACCCTATTATGAAAAAAGTGCTGATTGTGTGCGGAAATGGTTTAGGCAGCAGCTTCATTGTTGAAATGAACGTGAAGAAGATTGTGGCGGAATTGGGTAAAGAAGCCGAAGTGGGCCACACCGATTTAACCTCAGCGAAATCTGAACAGGCTGATTTAATTATTGCCGCGAAAGATATTGCCGATCAATTAGCTGGACACAGCGCGAAAGTCGTTGGCCTGACTAACCTGCTGGATAATGCAAAAATCAAAGAAATAATCGCTGAAAACATTTAATAACCTTGTAAGGCAAGTACACGCTACTTAATACGGAGTAGGTTATGCTGCAATTTATTATAAAGGATGTTCTTGGAACACCCGCAATACTTGTCGGCCTTTTTTCCCTGTTTGGTTTATTACTGCAAAAGAAACCGGTTTCTGATGTTATTTCCGGTACGCTTAAAACCATCATGGGTTTTGTTATTCTCATCGCCGGGGCCAATTTAATTGCGGCCACATTAACCATCTTCAGCCAGCTGTTTGAGCACTCGTTTAATATTCAGGGCGTGGTACCCAACACCGATGCAATGGCGGCGCTGGCGCAGAAGAGCTACGGCACCGAAACCGCCATGATCATGGTGTTCGGTATGCTGGTGAACATCTTGCTGGCACGCATTACACCGCTGAAATACATCTTCCTGACCGGTCACCACACGCTATATATGTCGGCGATGCTGGCGGTGATTCTATCGGTAGGCGGCATACACGGCTTCTGGCTGGTGCTGATTGGTTCGCTGATTCTCGGCACCATGATGGTGGTTTGCCCGGCGATTCTGCAGCCGTTCACCCGCAAAATCACCAATTCGGACGATCTGGCGCTCGGCCACTTTGGCTCAACCGGTTATCTGCTCTCCGCGTTGGTCGGCAAAGTGGTCGGTAAAGGCAGCCCATCGATTGAAGAGCTCAAGGTGCCGAAAACCCTCAACTTCCTGCGCGACTCATCGGTAGCGATTTCGCTGACCATGATGATTCTGTTTATCGCGTTGGTTCTGGTTGCGGGCAAAGCGTTCACCGAAAGCATCAGTGGCGGCCAGAACTACATTGTGTTCGCCATCATTCAGTCGATTACCTTTGCTGCTGGCGTCTACATCATCCTCGCCGGTGTGCGTATGGTGATTGCGGAGATCGTGCCGGCCTTTAAAGGCATCGCCGATAAGCTGGTACCCAACGCCAAACCGGCGCTGGATTGCCCAACCGTATTCCCGTTCGCACCAAACGCGGTGATCATCGGCTTCCTGTCGAGCTTCTCCGCCGGTTTGATCAGCATGTTCTTGTGCCCGCTGTTTGGCCTGAGCGTCATCGTTCCGGGTTTGGTGCCGCACTTCTTCTGCGGTGCAACTGCGGGCGTCTACGGCAATATCACCGGCGGACGTCGTGGCGCAGTGATTGGCGCATTTGTGCAAGGCCTGCTGATCTCCTTCCTGCCAGCGATTCTGCTGCCGCTGATGGGCGACCTCGGCTTTGCTTCCACCACCTTCGGCGATGCTGACTTCGGCATTGTCGGTATCGTGCTCGGCCACATTATTTCGTTCTTCCATTGATGTCATCAACAGCGCCTGCGGGCGCTGTTTTTGTAATGAGGAAATAAGTTATGCAAGCCAAATTTTCCCCCTCCTTAATGTGCATGGATCTCACGCGCTTCCGCGAGCAGGTCGAAGCGATGAATAGCACCGCCGCCTTTTATCATGTCGATATTATGGATGGCAGCTACGTGAAGAATATTACGCTGTCGCCATTCTTTATTGAGAACCTGCGTAAAATTACCGATGTGCCGATTGACGTGCATTTAATGGTGAATCATCCGGAAGACATTATTCCGATGTGCATTGAGGCGGGCGCCGATATTATTAGCTTCCACCCGGAAACCGCCAACAATAAAATCTTCCGCTTGCTGACGCAGATTAAAGACGCGGGCCGTCGCTGCGGCGTGGTGTTAAATCCGGCTACACCGGCAGAAAGTATTCGTGAATATGCGCATCTGCTGGATAAAGTGACGGTGATGTCGGTGGATCCGGGCTTCGCCGGCCAGACGTTTATTCCGGAAACGTTGAATAAGATTCGCCAGCTGATCGCCATGCGCGAGGAGCACGGTTATCACTATCTGACCGAAATTGATGGTTCGTGCAATGCGCGCACCTTTAAACAAATCGCCGCTTCCGGCGTCGATGTGTTTATTGTCGGTACGTCAGGATTGTTTAATCTGGATGACGATGTGGCGCAGGCGTGGCAGAAGATGGAGAGCATTTTCGCCGAGGAAACCGCAGCGTGATACCTCGTAGGGTCGCCATTCGTGGCGACCTCATTCATTACCGCACCCTATCCACAGCGACCGTTTTACCGCCCCAACTCACTCAACGACTTATCCAGCGCGCCCACCAGCCAGTCGATATCCGCTTCCTGGAACGCCAACGGCGGACGCAGTTTCAGCACGTTGCCGTAAGGCCCCGCCACTGACGTCAGCACGCGGTGTTCGCGCAGTTTTTCGATCAAATCCAGCGCCAGCGTTTTGTCCGGCGCTTTGCTGGCGCGGTCCTGCACCAGTTCGAAACCAATAAACAGACCTGCACCGCGCACATCGCCAATCGAATCATGGCGATCCATCAGTTTCTGCAATTCACCTAATAGTTTTGCGCCCACCACGCGGCTGTGCTCCTGCAAGCCCTCTTCCTTAATCACCGTCAACACCGCTTGCGCGGCGGCCATCGCCACCGGATTACCGCCAAAGGTGTTGAAGTAAGGAATTTCATCGCTGAACGCGGCAAGCACATCGCTTTTCGCCAGCAAACCTGAAACCGGAATGCCGTTGCCCATTGGCTTGCCGGTGGTAATCACATCGGGCACCACGCCGTGACGCGCAAAGCCCCAGAACGCATCGCCGGTACGGCCAAAGCCCGGCTGCACTTCATCGGCGATGAAAATCCCGCCGTTGGCATGCACCACATCGACCGCTTTTTGCAGGAAGCCGCGCGGGTTCGGCAATACGCCATCGGAAGAGAAGATGGAGTCAGCGAGGAAGCCGGCAAACTTAATGCCGTGCGCTTTCATATCGTCGATCTGCTTTTGGATTTCATTGGCAAACCACTCGCCGAGATCCGGCGCATTCACGCGATAAGCATCCGGCGGTGAAACCAGACGCGTGGTTGCCGCCAGCGGCTGTCCGCTGCCGAGCGCGGGTGACACGCCTGACGTAAGATCGCTGGTGCCGTGATACGCCTCCTGCGACACAATAATGCCGGTGCCGCCGCTGAAAGCACGCGCCACGCGGATCGCCAAATCGTTGGCTTCCGAACCGGTACACATATACATGGCGCGATCGATGGCATCCGGCGTGGTCGCCAGCAGCTCTTCGGTGTAATCGAGAATACGTTCGTGCAGATAGCGCGTGTGGGTATTCAGCATCTTCATTTGCTGATTCACCGCCTCAATCACCGCCGGATGGCAGTGACCAATGCTCGCCACGTTGTTGTACACATCAAGATATTTATCACCGGCGGCATCCCACACATACTGCCCTTCGCCGCGCACCAAGTGCACCGGCTTGCGGTAAAACAGGCGATACGACTCGCCCAACACTTTGCTGCGCTTGTCGGTGAGCTTGCGGGTTGCCGCATCCAGCCCGTCGGCGTGCTCAGCACGAAAACTGTTGGTATCCATGATGGTAGAACGTGTAGCCATGGTAACTCCCGTTGCGAAGGTGAAAGGGGTACATGCGAAATCGCCGTTTGCCAATATCATGCCTGCTTTGGCGACAAATGCAACCAAATACACAAATACAACCAAATACACATGACGGCATCATGACACTCAGGTAAGCTTAGGCCCAGGTTGAACACGCCACAGGGAAAAGTCATGCTGCAGGAAACCCGCTTACACCGCATTCGCGCGCTGCTGACCACGCAACATCAGCTCAGCACCGAACGCATCATCAACGAGCTTGGCATTTCGCGCGAAACCGCGCGGCGCGACATCATTGAACTGGAAGCGCAGGGATTGGCGCGGCGTGTACATGGTGGTTTGGTTGCCGTCGATAGCCAGCCGGAACCGCCATTACAGGTGCGCCGCAACGCGCAGGCGAAAGAGAAACGCGCGATTGCGGTTGCTGCCGCGCAGCATCTTCAGCCCGGCCAAACGCTGTTCCTCGATGCCGGCACCACCACCACCATGCTGGCCGAACAGCTGCGCAGCATGTCGGGTTTAACCATCATCACCAACAGTTTGCAGGCCGCGCTGGCGCTGAGCGCAGCGGAAGAGCATGAGACGTTGAATAATCAGGTGATTTTGCTTGGCGGCATGATGATGGCGGGCGCGCAGCAAACGCGCGGTGAGATGACGATCGGTGAAATTTATCGTTATCACGCTGATGTGGCGCTGCTTTCGCCGGTCGGCATCGATGCTAAAAACGGAGCCAGCAGCTTTCATCCCCATGAAGCGGCGATGGCCCGCGCCATGGTGCAGCAGGCGAATCGCACCATTTTACTGGCGGATCACAGCAAACTCGGCGTGATCAGCCGCACCGTTTACGCGCCGATTGCGGAAGTTGATCTGCTGATTTGCGACAGCGGCGCGGCAAAACCTGGCGCGCTGGCAGCGCTGCAACAGGCGTTGCCGCAGGTGCAGGTGGTTTAACGCAGGCGCTGCGGATGGCTGTAAACCGTGGCGCGGCCCGGTTTACTGAAACCGACCAGCGTGAGATTACAGCGTTCAGCCACCTCAACGGCGAGCTGCGTCGCCGCCGAAACCGCAAACAGTATCTCCACACCGCACATGGCGGATTTCTGCACCATCTCATAGCTGGCGCGGCTGGAAACCAGCACCGCGCCCTGCTGCCACGGCTGCTGGCTGCGATTTCCCAGCAATTTATCCAGCGCAACGTGGCGACCGACATCTTCATAGCCGCCCTGCAATTCGCCTTGCGGTGACATCCACGCCGCCGCATGCGTGCAGCCGGTGAGATTGCCGATCGGCTGGTAATCGCGCAGCTGCGCCAGGCCTGTATCAAGGTTTGCTAAATCAAAGGTTTGGCTGAATGGCAGCGGCTTTAGCGGCTTACCAATTTGATCAAGTTGCTCGACGCCACATACGCCGCAGCCGGTGCGTCCGGCCATCGCACGACGCTGCTCTTTCAGCGCCATAAAGCGGCGGCTGGAGAGCTCAATCTGCACTTCAACACCGTTACAGCCCGGCACCACATCGATGCCGAAGATTTCATCCGGGCGCGCAATAATGCCTTCCGAGAGCGAGAAACCTAACGCAAAAGCTTCCAAATCATTGGGTGTCGCCATCATCACAACGTGTGAAATGCCGTTGTAGACCAGCGCCACCGGCACTTCCTCGGCCAGCCAGTCAGTTTCCGCGAGGCTGATATCACGCCGCTGATGGACCTGCGCCTGCACCGCGCCTGAGATCTTATTCACATTAATATGACTTTCCTGCTCATTCTCTGTCACTTTTTTCGCCTCATACAACAACCTTACTAAAGTAGTGGTATTATTAGGTCGCTATTGCCGCAATATTCGTCGGGTTATTGTGACGCCCGATCCACTGCACCGCAAAAGTACAATCAATCATGTTGTAAGGATAATCCATGAACGTCAGCCGAAGAAAATTCTTCAAGGTGTGTGCTGGCGGTATGGCAGGGACAACGGCAGCGCTGCTCGGCTTTGCGCCAGAGGTAGCGCTGGCGGAAACGCGGCAGTACAAACTGCTGCGCGCGCGCGAGACCCGTAACACCTGCACTTACTGCTCAGTCGGCTGTGGCTTGTTAATGTACAGCCTCGGTGACGGCGCGAAAAACGCCAAAGAGACCATTTTCCACATCGAAGGGGATCCGGATCATCCGGTGAGCCGCGGTGCATTGTGCCCGAAAGGCGCAGGCCTGCTCGACTTCATCCACAGTGAAAGTCGCCTGCAATATCCGGAATACCGCGCGCCTGGCTCAAATAAATGGCAGCGCATTAGCTGGGACGATGCCTTTGATCGCATCGCGAAGTTGATGAAAGCCGACCGCGACGCTAACTTCGTGGCGCAAAACGCCGCCGGCGTGACGGTAAACCGTTGGCTCTCCACCGGCATGTTGTGTGCTTCGGCATCCAGCAACGAAACCGGTTACTTAACCCAGAAATTTACCCGATCGCTCGGCATGTTAGCGGTCGACAACCAGGCACGCGTTTGACACGGACCAACGGTAGCAAGTCTTGCTCCAACATTTGGTCGCGGTGCGATGACCAATCACTGGGTCGACATCCGTAATGCCAATCTGATCGTTGTGATGGGCGGGAACGCCGCGGAAGCGCATCCCGTGGGATTCCGCTGGGCGATGGAAGCCAAGATTCACAACAAAGCCAAAATCATTGTTATCGATCCGCGCTTCACGCGAACCGCATCGGTAGCCGATTTCTATACGCCGATCCGTTCGGGCACCGACATCACTTTCCTGTCGGGCGTACTGCTGTGGCTGCTGCAAAACGAAAAAATCCAGCGTGAATATGTGGAGGCGTACACCAACGCCAGCCTGATTGTGCGTGAGGATTATCATTTTGAAGATGGCTTGTTCAGCGGCTACGACGAAGCGAATCGCAAGTACGACAAAACCAGCTGGAACTACGAGTTGGGCGATGACGGCTTTGCTAAACGCGATACCACGCTGACGCACCCGCGCTGCGTGTGGAACCTGCTCAAGCAACACGTTAGCCGCTACACGCCAGAAATCGTTGAGCGCATTTGCGGCACGCCAAAAGCTGACTTCCTGCATGTCTGCGAACTGCTGGGCGAAACCAGCGCGCGCGATCGCACCACTTCGTTCCTTTATGCGCTCGGCTGGACGCAGCACTCGGTTGGTGCGCAGAACATCCGCACCATGGCGATGATTCAGCTGCTGCTCGGCAACATGGGCATGATTGGCGGCGGCATTAATGCGCTGCGCGGCCACTCGAATATTCAGGGCCTGACCGATCTCGGTTTGCTGTCGCAGAGTTTGCCTGGTTACATGACTTTGCCGTCGGAGAAACAAACCGATCTGCAGAGTTATCTCGCCGCCAACACGCCAAAAGCGCTGCTGCCGGGCCAGGTGAACTACTGGAGCAACTACCCGAAATTCTTTGTCAGCCAGATGAAAGCCTTCTTCGGCGACAAAGCCCAGAAAGAGAACAACTGGGGCTTCGACTGGTTGCCGAAGTGGGATAAAGGCTACGACGTGTTGCAGTACTTCGAGATGATGTCGCAAGGCAAGGTTAACGGCTATCTGTGCCAGGGCTTTAATCCGGTGGCGTCGTTCCCGAACAAGCGCAAAGTGATTGATTCACTGTCGAAGCTGAAGTTCCTGGTCACCATCGACCCGCTCAACACCGAAACCGCTACCTTCTGGGAGAATCACGACGAGTTTAACGATGTTGATCCGTCAAAAATTCAGACCGAAGTGTTCCGTTTGCCCTCCACCTGCTTCGCTGAAGAGAACGGTTCGATCGTCAACTCGGGACGCTGGCTGCAGTGGCACTGGAAAGGTCAGGATGCACCGGGCGAAGCGCTGAATGACGGTGAAATCCTTTCCGGCATCTATTCACGCCTGCGCAAAATGTACGCCAGTGAAGGCGGCGCGCTGCCTGAGCAAGTGCTGAACATGAGCTGGAACTACCTGACGCCAGAAAATCCAGCGCCGGAAGAAGTGGCGATGGAGAACAACGGTAAAGCGCTGGCCGATGTGTACGATGACAAAGGCACGTTGTTGGTGAAAAAAGGCCAACAGCTCAGCACCTTTGCCCATCTGAAAGATGACGGCAGCACCAGCAGCGGTTGCTGGATTTTCGCCGGCAGCTGGACGCCGGACGGTAACCAAATGGCGCGCCGCGACAACACCGATCCCACCGGTTTGGGCAACACGTTGAACTGGAGTTGGGCATGGCCGCTGAATCGCCGCATTCTCTACAACCGCGCCTCGGCTGACCCGCAAGGCAATCCGTGGGATCCGAAACGCCAAATCCTGAAATGGGATGGCGCGAAATGGGGCGGCATGGATGTGCCGGATTACAGCGCCGCCGCACCAGGCAGCGATGTTGGGCCGTTCATCATGCAGCCGGAAGGCATGGGCCGCCTGTTTGCGCTCGACAAAATGGCTGAAGGTCCGTTCCCGGAACACTACGAGCCGTTTGAAACGCCGATTAGTACTAACCCGCTGCATCCGAACGTGGTATCCAACCCGGCGGCGCGCGTGTTCAAGGACGATTTGGCATCGATGGGCCAGGCGGAGCAGTTCCCGTATGTCGGCACCACTTATCGCCTCACCGAGCATTTCCATTACTGGACCAAACACGCGCGGCTCAATGCCATCGCGCAGCCGGAACAGTTTATCGAAATCGGCGAGAAGCTGGCCAACAAGCTCGGCATCGCGCAGGGCGATACGGTGAAAGTGAGCTCCAATCGCGGCTACATCAAAGCCAAAGCGGTGGTCACCAAGCGCATCCGTCCACTCAACGTCGACGGCAAAATCGTCGATACCATTGGCATTCCGATTCACTGGGGTTATCAGGGCGTGGCGAAAAAAGGCTTTATCGCCAACACCCTGACGCCGTTTGTCGGTGATGCCAACACGCAGACGCCAGAATTTAAGGCGTTCCTGGTCAACGTCGAGAAGGTGTAAGGAGAACGAATATGGCTTATCAATCTCAAGACATTATCCGCCGCTCCGCCACCAATGGACTCACGCCTGCCCCGCAGGCGCGTAACCATCAGCAGGAAGTGGCGAAACTGATCGACGTGACCACCTGCATCGGCTGCAAAGCCTGCCAGGTGGCGTGTTCGGAGTGGAACGACATCCGCGATGAAGTGGGACATAACGTTGGGGTGTACGACAATCCCGCCGATTTGACCGCCAAATCCTGGACGGTGATGCGCTTCTCAGAAGTGGAGGAGAACGGCAAGTTAGAGTGGCTGATCCGCAAGGATGGCTGCATGCACTGCGCCGATCCCGGCTGCCTGAAGGCGTGTCCGTCTGAAGGCGCGATTATTCAGTACGCCAACGGCATTGTCGATTTTCAGTCAGAACAGTGCATTGGCTGCGGCTACTGCATCGCTGGCTGTCCGTTCGATGTGCCGCGTATGAATAAAGAGGACAACCGCGTGTATAAATGCACGCTGTGCGTCGATCGTGTCAATGTTGGTCAGGAACCGGCGTGCGTGAAAACCTGCCCAACCGGCGCGATTCACTTCGGCAGCAAAAGCGATATGCAGGCGCTGGCGGGTGAACGCGTGGCCGAGCTGAATACGCGCGGCTATGCCAACGCGGGCTTGTACGATCCGGAAGGCGTCGGCGGCACGCACGTGATGTACGTGCTGCACCACGCCGACAAACCGCAGCTCTATCATGGTTTGCCGGCTAACCCGAGCATCAGCCCGGCGGTGACTTTCTGGAAAGGGATCTGGAAACCGCTGGCAGCGATTGGTTTTGCCGCCACCTTTGCCGCCTCTGTGTTCCACTACGTTGGCGTAGGGCCGAACCGCGTGGAAGAGAATGAGGACGAGAACCTGCACGAAAAAGAGGAGCGCGAATAATGAAAAAACGCGATCGTCTGGTGCGCTACAGCGCACCGGAACGCATCAATCACTGGATTGTGGCGTTCTGTTTTGTGCTCGCCGCGCTAAGCGGGCTGGGTTTCTTTTTCCCGTCGTTTAACTGGCTGATGCACGTGCTCGGCACGCCGCAGTTGGCGCGTATCCTGCATCCCTTTATTGGCACGGTGATGTTTGCCGCCTTTATCATCATGTTCTTACGCTATTGGAAACATAATCTGATCAATCGCGAAGACCTGGTGTGGGCGAAAAACATCCACAAAATCGTGCAAAACGAAGAGGTCGGCGATACCGGCAAATACAACTTCGGGCAGAAGTGTGTGTTCTGGGCTGCTATCATCAGCTTAGTCTTGCTGCTGGTGAGCGGAATTGTTATCTGGCGCCCGTACTTTGCCGGTGCCTTTACTATTCCGCTGATTCGCATCGCGCTAGTGGTGCATTCGGTCTCAGCTGTGGCGCTGATCATGGTGATTATGGTGCACATTTACGCCGCGTTGTGGGTAAAAGGCACCATTACCGCCATGGTTGAGGGCTGGGTTCCGGCCGCGTGGGCGAAGAAACATCACCCACGCTGGTATCGCGAGCAGCGCCAACGCCAAACACAACAGGAAAAACGTCCCTGATGAGTATTCGCATCATCCCGCAGGACCAGCTGGAGAAAGGTGCAAAACTGACGGCGGAGCAAGTTCCGCCGTTACTTTTCCCCCTGCTGAAAAATCTGTATAGCCGCCGTGCGGCACGTTTGCGCGACCTGGCCGCGAAGAATCCGCTGGGTGATTACCTGCGCTTTGCTGCGGTGATCGCCGAGGCGCAGGAGATCGTGCTGTATGACCATCCGCTGCAAATCGATTTGCAACAGCGGCTGGAGCAGAGCGCCGAGCAGGGCAAACCGCCGCTTGATATCCACACCTACCCGCGCGATGCGCACTGGCAACGTCTGCTGCATTCGCTGATCGCCGAGCTGAAGCCGGAGATGAGCGGCCAGGCGCTGGCGGTGCTGGAGAATCTGGAAAAAGCCTCCACTACCGAGCTGGAAAATCTGGCGCATGCGCTGCTGGAAGGCGATTTCGCGCAGGTGAGCAGCGATAAATCGCCGTTCATCTGGGCAGCGTTGTCGATTTACTGGGCGCAAATGGCAGCACTGATTCCCGGCAAAGCACGCGCAGAATACGGTGAGCATCGCCAGTTCTGTCCGGTGTGCGCCAGCGTGCCGGTCACCAGCGTGGTGCACATGAGCGTGGGCCAGCAAGGACTGCGCTATCTGCACTGCAATCTGTGTGAAAGCGAATGGTATGTGGTGCGCAGCAAGTGCTCCAACTGCGAGCAAACCGGCGATCTGCATTACTGGTCGCTGGACAGCGAAAAAGCGGCGGTGAAAGCAGAGAGCTGCGGCGACTGCGGAACCTACCTGAAGATGTTGTATCAGGAAAAAGATCCGGCGGTGGAACCGGTGGCCGATGACCTCGCTTCGCTGGTGCTGGATGCCCGCATGGAGCAGGAAGGATTCGCACGCAGCAGCCTGAATCCGTTTATGTTCCCCGGCGACTAAGGATTCGCCCCGACGAAAATTCGCAACAACCTCGTAGGGTCGCCATTCATGGCGACCTTCTCAATGAACGCACAAATCCACGCAGCTCAACACGGAGGCGAACGATGAAACTGATTGGCAGCTACACCAGCCCTTTTGTACGCAAAATATCCGTCATTCTGTTGGAAAAAGGCCTGGTTTTCGAATTCGTTAATCACTCTCCGTGGACCGATGACAGCGATGTCCCGCAGTATAACCCGCTGGGCAAAGTGCCGGCGCTGATTGATGACAATCAGCTCACCTGGTTCGACTCCTCAATCATCGCGCAGGTGATTGAATTGCGCGGCGATGCGCCTGCGCTGTTGCCTGATGATGCGCTGCACGCGCTGCAAATCCGTCAGCTGGAAAAACTCGCCGACGGCATCAACGACGCTGCGGTGATGATCGTGCGCGAGCAAATGCGACCCGGCGATCAGCAATCCGAAGAGGTGCTGCTGCGCAATCGCGACAAAATTCAGCGCGGCCTTGATGCGCTGGAAACCGCCGCCGCACAGGGCGAATGGCTCAATAGCGGCACGCTGAATCTGGCCGATATCGCCACCGGCTGCATGATTGGTTACCTGAATTTCCGCCGCGTGCTGCCCAACTGGTGCGTGAATCGCCCGGCGCTGGTGAAGCTGGCCGAAAACCTGTTTGCGCGCGAAAGCTTTGCCCGCACTGTTCCGCCCACTCTCTAAGTCACCTGATGAAAAACCTGTACAGCCAATTACCTGCTATCGACAGCCTGCTGCGCGATCCGGCGCTGCAGCCGCTGCTGGCGCATCACGGTACCGCCTTTGCCACGCGCCAGCTGCGCAGCATGCAGCAGGAAGCGCGCGAGCACATTCAGCAGCATCAAACCTTGCCGGAATGGCACGTGAACTGGCCCGATGAAGCGCTGCGCCGCAGCCAGCAGCAGCAGCAAAGTGCGCTGCGTCCGGTGTTCAATCTCACCGGTACCGTGCTGCACACCAATCTCGGCCGCGCGCAGCTGAGCGATCGCGCCATCGATGCGGTGGTTAACAGCCTGCGTCAGCCGGTCACGCTGGAATATGCGCTGGATGATGCGGCGCGCGGCCATCGCGATCGCGCCGTCAGCGCGCTGCTGTGCGAATTAACCGGCGCGGAAGCGGCCTGTATCGTCAACAACAACGCTGCCGCCGTGTTACTGATGCTGGCGGCTTTAGCACCGGGACGCGAAGTGATTGTCTCGCGCGGCGAGCTGGTGGAAATTGGCGGTGCCTTTCGCATCCCCGACGTGATGCGCCAGGCGGGCTGCAAGCTGGTTGAAGTCGGCACCACCAACCGCACGCATCTGAAAGATTATCGTGCCGCGATCGCGGAAAACAGCGGCTTGCTGATGAAGGTGCACACCAGCAATTATCAGATTCAGGGCTTTACCCATGCGGTAACAGAAGCGGAATTGGTTGAGCTGGGTGACGCTTATCAACTGCCGGTGATCACCGATCTTGGCAGCGGTTCGCTGGTCGATATGACCGAATTTGGTCTGCCCGCCGAACCGATGCCGCAGCAGCTGATCGCTGCGGGCGTCAGTCTGGTGAGCTTCTCCGGCGATAAACTGCTCGGCGGTCCGCAGGCCGGCATTATCGTCGGCAAGCAGGCGCTGATTGATCAACTGCAGTCGCATCCGCTGAAACGCGCACTGCGCGTCGATAAAATGACGCTCGCAGCGCTGGAAGCCACCTTGCAACTTTATCGCCAGCCAGACACGCTGCGCGAAGCCCTGCCGACGCTGCGGCTTCTGACGCGTTCCTCGCACGATATTCTGCAGCAGGCCGAACGATTGATGCCGGCATTAGAAAAGACTTTTAGCAATGATTTTTCGTTGGCGATCGCGCCCTGTTCTTCGCAAATCGGCAGCGGATCGCTACCGGTTGAGCGTATTGCCAGTTTCGCCATCACCTTCACGCCACACGATGGTCGCGGCAGCCAGCTTGCCAGCTTGTCACAGCGCTGGCGCAGCTTAGCGCGCCCGGTAATTGGCCGCATCCAGGAAGGCAAACTGTGGCTGGATTTACGCTGCCTTGATGATGAAAGCGCGCTGATTCAGGCCATAGCGCCATGATTATTGCCACCGCTGGACACGTCGATCACGGTAAAACCGCGCTGCTACAGGCATTAACCGGCGTTGATGCCGATCGCCTGCCCGAAGAGAAACGGCGCGGCATGACCATCGATCTCGGCTACGCCTACTGGCCGCAGCCGGACGGGCGCGTGCTCGGCTTTATTGATGTGCCGGGCCACGAGAAATTTCTCGCCAATATGCTGGCGGGCATTGGCGGTATTCATCATGCGCTGCTGGTGGTGGCTTGCGACGATGGCGTAATGCCGCAAACCCGCGAACATCTGCAGCTGCTGAGTTTGGCCGGACAGCCGCCGCTCAGCGTGGCGCTGACCAAAGCCGATCGCGTGGATGAGGCGCGCATCGCGGCAGTCCAGCTACAGGTGGCGCAACTCACGCAGCAACTCGGCTGGCTGGCGGTACCGCAATTTGTCACCAGCAGCCACACGCAGCAAGGCATCGACGCGCTGCGCCAGCATCTCAGCACGCTGGCGCAACCGGCGTTCGACCCGCGTTACCGTTTTCGTCTCGCCATCGATCGCGCCTTCACGCTGAAAGGTACTGGATTGGTGGTCACCGGCACCGCGCTGACGGGTGAAGTGAACGTCGGTGATACCCTTTGGCTCAGCAGCCTGAATCAGCCGCTGCGCGTGCGTGCGCTGCATGCGCAGAACCAATCGGTGACGCGCGCGCAGGCCGGTGAGCGTATCGCATTAAATATCGTTGGCGATGTGGAAAAAGCGCAGATCGCGCGCGGCGACTGGCTGCTGTCACAGGCAAAAGCGGAAGGCACCACGCGCTTAAACGTGGCGCTGCGCTTGCTGCAGCCGCTGAAAAGTGCATCGCAGCCGATTCATATCCACCACGCCGCCAGCCACGTCACCGGACGCATCACGCTGCTGGCGGATGATGTGGCGGAAATAGTCCTGAACGAGCCGCTGTGGCTGGCGGAGAACGATCGGCTGATTATCCGCGACAGCAATGCACAGCACACGCTGGGCGGCGCGCGCGTGCTGCTGCTTAACAGTAAAAAGCGCGGCAAACGTCAGGCGGAGTATCTCGCCTGGCTGCAGCAGCTGGCCGCCGCACAAGATGATGACGCCAGCCTGCAGGCGCATCTGGCGTATCAACCGACAGAATTACGCGATCTGGCATGGGCACGCCAGCTTACCGAGCCCGCGCTGGATGCACTGATTGACAACACAGCGCCGGTACAGCTCGGTAACGCGCTAATGAGTGCTGCGCAGGCGGCACTTTGGCAGCAAAAGCTGCTGGAATCGCTGGCACATTTTCATCAGCAGCATCCCGAAGTGCCGGGCATCGGCCACGATCGTCTGCGTCGCGTGGCCATGCCGCATCAGCCTGCCGAATGGGTGCTAGCGCTGATTGATCAGCTGCTGGCGCAAGGCCAGCTGCAACAGCGGCAAGGCTGGCTGCATCTGCCCGATTTCGAACCGCGCTTCAACCCGCAGGAAGAAGCACTTTGGCAGCAGGTCGGCCCGCTGTTTGGCGACCAGCCGCTGTGGGTGCGCGATATCGCGCTGGCGCTGCAGCAGGATGAACAGGCGATTCGATCGCTGCTGCTCACTGCCGCACGGCTCGGACACATCACCGCGATCGTGCGCGATCGCTACTATCGCAGCGACCAGATCCAGATCTTCGCCGATCTGATTCGGAGCCGCGCCGCGCAGGATGGCAGCACCAGCGCAGCCGACTTCCGCAACCAGCTGGGCACCGGACGCAAAGTGGCGATACAGATTCTGGAATTCTTCGACCGCAGCGGCTTCACCCGCCGCCGTGGTAACGAACATCTGCTGCGCGACGCACGCCTGTTTCCCATCTCATCTGCATAAAATCTCTCGCGTTGCCTCGCAGTTCAGCTTGTAACTGCGCTGCAACGCACATTCCCAGTTGCGCAAAAAAGTGCCAGAATGTAAGAAATACTCTTACATTGGATGGCGATGATGGCACGTACCATGACGATCGATTTAGGCGATGAACTGCGCGAGTTTGTTGAATCTCTGGTTGAGTCCGGCGACTACCGTACGCAAAGCGAAGTGGTGCGCGACTCGCTGCGCTTGCTGCGTGAGAAGCAGGCGGAATCAAAGCTGGAGAATCTAAAAAAACTGATTCAACAAGGGCTGGATAGCGGCGTGGCTGAAGATTGGAACATTGACGATTTTCTTAAAAGAATGAGAGCCAGGGTAGGCATTGATGAAAAGGATGATCAAGATAATGAAGGAAGCCGATGAAGATTTAGAGTCGATCTGGTTCTACGGCTATTGGAACTTCGGCAGCAAAAAAGCGAAGCAATATGTGCTCATGCTGCATCAGCGTTTTAGTCAGCTGGCCACAAATGAGTTAGGCCGTAAGCGCCCAGAGTTGGGAAAAAATGTATTTGCACTACCGCACCGGGAACATGTCATTTATTACCGCTCGGAAGTTGAAAAGGTATTTATTGTGCGTGTGCTGCATCATTCGCAAGACGCTTTAGTTCATTTTCCTCAGCTTCACTGGCTTTAAAACAACAAGGGGACGATTTCTCGTCCCCTTTGTTTCGTAGGGTCGCCATTCATGGCGACCATGCCAACTACTGCAGCAGCGAAATATCCGCCACCTGCAGGAACAGCTGACGCAGCTGTGCCAGCAGCGTCAGACGGTTAATTCGCACCGCCTGATCGTCAGCGTTCACCATCACTTTATCGAAGAAGTTATCCACCGCTTCACGCAGCTGCGCCAGCTCAACCAGCGCATCCTGATAGCGACCTTCTGCAAAGTACGGCTGCAGCTTATCGCCCAGCGCGGTCACGAAGGTCGCCAGTTGGATCTCTTCGTTCTCTTTCAGCAGAGAAGCCTGCACGCTGTCATTCAGGGTTTCGGTCGATTTCGCCAGGATGTTGGACACACGTTTGTTGGCGGCGGCCAATGTCGCGGCCGCTTCCAGCGTGCGGAAGTGCGAAACCGCCTTCATGCGCGCATCGAAATCAGCCGGACGGGTTGGACGACGTGCCAGCACCGCCTGAATGGTGTCAACGCTGTGGCCCTCTTCCTGATACCAGGTACGGAAACGGCCCAGCATAAAGTCGATCACTTCATCGACCACTTTGCCGTTGCTCAGCTTGCTGCCGTAGAGGCGCACCGCTTCTTCGGTCAGCGTTTGCAGATCGAGCGGCAGGTTTTTCTCAACGATGATGCGCAGCACGCCCAGCGCGGCACGGCGCAGTGCGAACGGATCTTTGTCGCCTTTCGGATGCTGACCGATGCCAAAGATACCCGCAAGGGTATCCATCTTGTCGGCAATCGCGACGGCACAGGCCACAGGATTTGACGGCAGATCGTCACCGGCAAAGCGCGGCTGATACTGCTCGTTCAGCGCCACAGCCACATCTTCCGCTTCGCCATCGTGGCGCGCGTAGTGCATGCCCATCACGCCCTGCGTGTCGGTGAACTCGAACACCATGTTAGTCATCAGGTCACATTTTGACAGCAAACCGGCGCGGGTAGCGTGATTCACATCAGCACCAATCTGCGCGGCAATCCAGCCAGCCAGCGCCTGAATACGATCGGTTTTGTCACGCAGCGTACCCAGCTCTTTCTGGAACAGGACGGTTTCCAGACGCGGCAGATTATCTTCCAAACGCTTTTTGCGGTCGGTGTTGAAGAAGAACTCGGCATCCGCCAGACGCGGGCGCACTACCTTCTCATTACCGGAAATAATCTGCTGAGGATCTTTGGATTCGATGTTGGTGACGAAGATGAAATTCGGCAGCAGCTTGCCCGCCGCGTCGTACACCGGGAAGTACTTCTGGTCACCTTTCATGGTGTAAACCAGCGCTTCAGCCGGCACCGCGAGGAACTTCTCTTCGAATTTCGCCGTCAATACCACCGGCCATTCCACCAGCGAGGTCACTTCTTCCAGCAGGCTTTCGCTCAGATCGGCGATGCCGCCAATCTTCTGGGCCGCTGCTTCCGCGTCTGCTTTGATTTTGGCTTTACGCGCCGCGTAATCCGCCACCACTTTGCCGCGTTCCAGCAGCAGCTGCGGATACTGATCGGCGTTGTCGATGGTGAATTCTGGCTCGCCCATAAAGCGATGGCCGCGAATCACGCGATCGGACTGAATGCCCAGAATCTTCGCGGGGATCAGCTCATCACCCAGCAGCAGCGTAACGGTGTGCACCGGACGCACAAACTGCACGTCGCTCGCGCCCCAGCGCATCAGCTTAGGAATCGGCAGCTTGCTCAGCGCGGTAGCGACCATCGCTGGCAGCAGCGCCTGCGCGCTTTCGCCGGTGATGGCGGCGCGATGCACCAGCCATTCACCTTTGTCCGTGCTCAGACGTTCCGCCTGCGCCACGGTGATGCCGTTACCACGCGCCCAACCTTCGGCCGCTTTGGTGGCGTTGCCATCGGCATCAAACGCAGCGGCAATAGCCGGGCCACGTTTCTCCACTTCGCGATCGGGCTGCGCGGCAGCCAACTGGGCCACTTTCAGCGCCAGACGACGCGGCGCAGCAAACCAGCTCACTTCGCCGTGCGCCAGACCGGCGCTATCGAGTTCAGCGGTGAAGTGCGCAGCAAAGGCTTCTGCCAGGCTGCGCAGCGCTTTCGGAGGCAACTCTTCGGTGCCAATTTCCACCAGGAAAGTTTTATCGGTCATGGCTGCCTCTTACTTGTTTTTATTGCACATCGGGAAGCCAAGCGCCTCACGGGACGCATAATAGGCTTCCGCCACGGCTTTCGTCAGGGTGCGGATACGCAGGATATAGCGCTGGCGTTCGGTAACCGAAATCGCTTTACGGGCGTCCAGCAGGTTAAAGCTGTGCGCCGCTTTCAGAATGCGCTCGTAAGCCGGCAGCGGCAGCGGTTTTTCCAGCGCCAGCAGCTGCTGCGCTTCTTTCTCATACTGCTCGAAGCAGGTGAAAAGGAAGTCAACGTCAGCGTATTCGAAGTTGTAGGTCGACTGCTCCACTTCGTTCTGATGGAACACTTCGCCGTAGGTGGTTTTACCGAACGGACCGTCGCTCCACACCAGATCGTAAACGCTGTCTACGCCCTGAATGTACATCGCCAGGCGCTCTAAGCCGTAGGTGATCTCGCCGGTGACCGGCTTACACTCCAGGCCGCCAACCTGCTGGAAGTAAGTGAACTGCGTCACTTCCATGCCGTTCAGCCACACTTCCCAACCGAGTCCCCACGCGCCGAGCGTTGGGTTTTCCCAGTTGTCTTCGACAAAGCGAATGTCGTGGATGGTGGGATCCATACCCAGCTCTTTCAGCGACCCAAGGTACAGCTCCTGAAGGTTGTCCGGGTTGGGCTTAATCACCACCTGGAACTGGTAATAGTGCTGTAAACGGTTCGGGTTTTCACCGTAACGTCCATCGGTTGGACGACGAGATGGCTGCACGTAAGCGGTCGCCATCGGCTCTGGGCCTAAGGCACGCAGACAAGTCATCGGGTGTGAGGTGCCGGCGCCCACTTCCATGTCCAAAGGTTGGACAATGGTGCAGCCTTGACGCGCCCAGTAATCCTGCAAGGTCAGGATCAGGCCCTGAAAGGTCTTGGTATCAAACTTTTGCATGTTGAATTCGCACGCGATACGGATCGGTTAAAAAAAGAGTGCGCCAGTATACCCTTTGACCGCGGATTGTGCAGCCGGAAATCCAGGCCAGCGGCCAGGCGATTGCAGCAGGGTTTTGCAGGCAAAAACTGAACAATAAGAAAATCGTATACGATTCACATTCGTCACTATTTATCTCAACAAAAACCTCATTAAAACCTTAAATTTCATCATATTGATAGATATATCAGCAAATCCTATTACGTGACGCACATCACCTTTTTGACCCGATGGTTAAAAAACGCGCATTGGCACTCGTGTAATCGTATACGAAATTGCGGTGAAACAGTTTTGCCTGAGATTTCACCATGAAGATTGCGTTGAGTTATCCCGGAATGAACGCCAGCGACCGCCCAATGGGTCCTGCGCCGCTCTCTGCCGCCGTGCTGCACGAACCGATGCTGTTTATTTCCGGCCAGGTGGCGATTGATCCCTACAGCGGCGAGATGATGGGCAACGACATCGCCAGCCAGACGCGTCAGGTGCTGAAAAACGTCGGCGACCTGTTGAGCGAAGCGAACATGACCTTCGACAACGTCGTTCGCGTCACCATTTATCTCACCGATCTCAGCACCTTCAGCGCGATGAACGCCGCTTACAGTGAATTCTTCCAGTTCCCTTTCCCGGCGCGCGCCACCGTGGGCATTCAACTCAACCATCCTGACCTGCTGGTCGAGATGGAAGTGACGGCGATGCGCTGATGCATATTCATATCGAGAACGACGCCAGCGCGCCGCGCGCACTCCATCTCTCCGTCGAGCAGCTGCAACTGCAGCTCGACGCGCATCCGCCGTTGCGCGGCCACTTCACGCTGAGCGAAAACAGCGATGCGGCGCAGACCGCCGACTTCCTCGCCCGCTGCGACATTCTGTGGAGCGGCCGCAAGCTGGCACTCGATCAGTTCAGCACGCCGCGCCTGGGTTGGGTGCAGGTGATGTCGGCGGGCGTTGAGCAGTGGCTGGCGCACTGGCCGCAGGGCGTAACGCTCACCAATGCCTCTGGCGTGCACGGCGATAAAGGGGCCGAATTCATTTTGATGGCGGCGCTGATGTTCAACTTCGGCATTCCCGGTTTTCTGCAGGATCAGGCGCAGCGTGTGTGGCGTCCAACCTTTGGCGGCTGCGCACGCGGCAAAATCGTGCTGCTGTTGGGCGTTGGCGGCATTGGCGCTGCAGCGGCAAAACTGCTAACGGCGCAAGGCTATCGCGTGATTGGCGTGACGCGCAGCGGCCAGTGTGATGCCAACGTGGCGCACTGCATCCGCATTGACGCGCTCGACGATGTGCTGCCGCAGGTGGATGTGGTGGTGTCGACGCTGCCGCTGACGCCACAAACCCACAACCTGTTTGATCGCCGCCGCTTCGATCTGCTGCCCGTACGCGCGGGCATCGTGATTGTTGGCCGCGCCGATGTGTTTGATTACAGCGCGATGCGCGAAAAACTCAACGCAGGCGAACTGGCTGGCGCGGTACTGGATGTCTATCCGCAAGAGCCGTTACCGGCAGACGATCCGCTGTGGCACACGCCCGGCGTGGTAATGACGCCGCACTGCAGCCTTGACGATCACAGCGCCTACCTCGCCGGATGCCTTGAGGTGTTTATCGATAACCTGGCGCGTTTCCGCCACGGGCAACCGCTGCGTAATCAGGTTGATCCGGCACGAGGTTATTAAGGGTGCGCTTTTCCCCTCACCCTAACCCTCTCCCATAAATGGGAGAGGGGATGAATAGATTTCCAGCCCGCACTATCGGCTCCCTCTCCCGCTTGCGGGAGAGGGCTGGGGTGAGGGACAAGCAGCACCCAAATACCAAAGACGTTCATAAATCACAAGGTCATCGCTTTCTCATTCACCAGCATCAGGGGAACCTTATTATGAAATTTGCACGCACTGCTTTGTTAATCTCTGGCCTCAGCTGCAGCTTACTGGCGGGCCTCTCCAGCGCCCACGCAGCCAGCACCGATCCCATCACGCCTACCGCTAGCGACTTCGCGGCGATGGCGCAGTGCAAAGCACTGCAAACCAAATATCCCTCGCTGAAAGGCAAAGATCTGGTGGTTGGCCTCGGCGGCTACACCAAAGGCTTTGAAGCGCCATCGGAAAAAGATCCCAGCATCATTGAAGGGCTTGATCCTTCACTGTTCGAGCGCATCAGCAGCTGCCTCGGCGCGAAACACAGCTACCAAAGCGGCTCATTCAACGTGCTGCTCACCTCCATCTCCAGCGGACGCGCCGATATCGGCCCGATGCTGTACGTCACCGAAGAGCGCATGAAGCAGATCGCCTTTGTCGCCTCAATGCAGGTGCAGGATGGCTCAGTGCTGGCGCAAGGCAACCCGAAGAAAATCAACAGCGTCGATGATCTGTGCGGCAAAACCGTCGCCGCCGCAGCGGGTTCGTACGAAGCTAACAAACTGGTGCCGGAGCAAAGCGCCAAATGCAGCGCCGCTGGTAAGCCAGAAGTAAGCATGCTGATGGTGCAGAACACCGACAACAGCATTCAGGCGGTGAAAAGCGGTCGCGCGGACGTTTATCTGACCGAAGCCGGTTCAGCCATTGCCATCGCCAAAGCGGACAAATCGCTGCAAAGCGGCTTCACCGTGGATCTGCCGATCATGGTTGGCTTCCCGATCGCCAAAGACAACGCCACGCTGCGCGCAGCGGTGCTGGACGCGATGAAGGTGATTCAGGAGAGCGGCGCACAGAAAAAACTGCTGGATTACTGGGGCCAGGGCAGCGCTGCCGAACGTCCGGTGGTTGCGCGTGGTTAATGCATAAACTCAGCCGCCTCGGTGACGAAACCGAGGCGTTGAGGAGGATAACGCCTTGGATGATTTTCTTAAGTACCTGACTTTCCCCTACTTGTGGGAAGGCGCTGTCATCGCCGTGCAGCTGTTGGTTGGCGCGCTGGCGGGCGGCATTTTGATTGGCTTTTTCCTGGCGTTAGCCAGCAGCTCAAAGCATTGGTTTATTCGCGTGCCGGTGAAAATCTACATCTATACGCTGCGCGGCACGCCGGTGCTGCTGCAGCTGATTCTGCTGTACAACGTGCTGCCGGAATTTGGTCTGCGTTTGAGCCCGTTCACCAGCGCCCTTGTCGCCCTGATGATCAACGAAACCGCCTTCTGCGCCGAAATCATTCGCGGCGGCATTATGGCGACCGATCGCGACCAAAGCATGGCAGCGCAGGCGTTCGGTTACTCGCGCAGCAAAGAGATGATTCACGTGGTGATTCCGCAGGCGCTGCGCGCCATTCTGCCCACCATGGGCAACGAAACCGTGGGCTTGCTGAAATCCACTTCGCTGGCTTCGGTGGTGGGCGTCAATGAGTTGACGATGCGCGGTCAGGCGATTGTGTCGCAAAACTTCCTGTTTATTCCGGTGCTGGTCGCCTCGGGCGGCATCTACCTGATTCTTTCCACGCTGCTGGCGGGCGGTCAGTGGTGGCTGGAGAAGTTCTACAACCTTGATGAACGTGCACGTCGGGCACGTGCGCGTCTGGCGAAACTACCGCCAGAAGCGGAAGTGATGCCGATGCAGCTACCGAAACGACGCTGGGATACGCAAACCGCCGCGCCGGTGCTGGAAGTGGATCAGCTGTGCGTTGAGTACGCCGGTAAAGCGGTACTCAAATCGCTGTCGTTAACCGTACGTCGCGGCGAAGTGGTGGTGCTGCTCGGTCGCTCCGGTTCGGGCAAAAGTACGCTGCTGAAATCGATTCTGGCGCTGACGCCACGCAGCAGCGGCACTATTCAAACCGAAGGCCACTTTATGGGCAGCGACGAAAACGGTCGCGCGCTGGCGCAGCGTCATCTGCCGCTGAACCGCGCCAAATCAGGCATTGGCATCGTGTTCCAGCACTTCGCATTGTTCGATCACCTCACCGCGCTGGAAAACGTGATGAGCATTCTGCTGCGCGTGCAGGGCGCACAGCCGGAAATCGCGCGCGGCAAAGCAATGCGCGCGTTGAAAATGGTAGGACTCGGTGATTTCGCCGCCTCGCTGCCGCATGAACTTTCCGGCGGACAGAAGCAGCGCGTCGGCATTGCGCGTGCGCTGGCGGCAGAACCGCAAATCCTGCTGTTTGATGAGCCGACTTCCGCGCTCGATCCCGAGCTGGTGCGCGAAGTGAACCAAACCATGCGCAGCCTGGCGCAAACCGGCATCACCATGATCATCAGCACCCACGACATCGCATTTGCGGCGGGCGTGGCCGATCGCGTGGTGTTCCTGCAGAACGGCGCGCTGATTGAAGAAGGCCCACCGACGATTCTGCAAAATCCGCAAACGCCAGCGTTTGCCACCTTCCTTGAACATGAAAATGCTGTGGAGGCGCAACATGCCCATGCGCTTTGAACTCACGGCACGCGAACGCCTTGGCGAGGCGCTGTTCCGCTATATGCAGGGCCAACCGGCCGATGCGCTGGGTAACGAACCCGATGCCAATCAGCAGGCGCTGCGCCGCTTTCGTCTGTTACCGCGCGTGCTGCAGGGCAATGAAAGCATCGACACGCAGATTTCTCTGCACCAGCAAAACTGGTCCGCGCCGATTGGCGTCGGCGCATTTGCCGGTGACCGTATTTTCCATGAAGAAGGTGTGTTGCCGATTGCGCGCGCCTGCAAACGTCTGCAACTACCGCTGGTGATCTCCGAAGAGACCGTCACGCCGCTGGAGCAGATTGGTGCGGAGTACGATCGCTGCTGGCTGCAACTGCGTGCGGCGGGCGATGTTGGCCGCATCAAAGAAATAATCGATCAGGCCGCGCAGGCCGGATTCAAAAATATCGTGCTGACGGTGCTGGCACCGGTGCATCCGGTGGCCGGATTACAGCCCGGCGGCTTCTCAATTGGTGATGCGTTAAAACAGCGCGGCTGGCACACCATCGGCGGCACGCAGCCGGGCGTAGAGCCGCTGCCGGCTTTTCCGGTGTGGCGCTGGCAGGACATTGACGAGGTGGCGGCGCACTGCGCCGATCATCATATTCCGCTGTGGCTGAAAGGTATTTTGCATCATGACGATGCGGCGCAGGCCGCGCAGCACGGTGTCAGCGGTTTGATTGCCTCGAACATTGGCCTGCGTCAGAGCGCGCGCTGGGCCACGCCGGTCGATCAGCTGCCCGATTTGCAGGCGGTGACGCGTCTGCCGCTGCTGCTGGATGGCGGCGTACGCTGCGGCAGCGATGCGGTGGTGGCGCGCTGTCTTGGCGCGTCGCTGTCGCTCAGCGTGCGACCGATCATCAGTGCGTTAGTCGCCGGTGGCGAAAGCGCGGTATTCGATCTGCTGTCCGGCTGGATCAATGAAATCACCGCGATCAGCCATTGGTGCGGCGTCAGCGATATGGCGGCACTGAACGGCAGTTTTATCACCGTAATGCCGCAGTAGTTGATTCGTAGGGTCGCCATTCATGGCGACCGAATAATGCATTAAAACTCTATTTAAAGAGGTACGTGGCAATGCAGACATTGATTTTCAATCAAGGCGATGCCAGCGAATCCCGCATCTATTACTGCGCGCACTATCTGGCGCAGAGCCTTGGCCTGTTTGCCGCCGAACAAGTTGATGTGATCTTCACCACCAGCGAATCGGGCGGACACACGGTACAAGGCGGCCAGGTTCCCGCAGTGCTGAATCGCGACGCCGATCTCACGCTCGGCGGCCCGATGGTGGTGATGAAGCATTTTCAGCAGCACGGCGCGGAGCTGCAGTGTTTCTGCGCCTCGGTGGCGGCCAATCCGTGGTTTCTTGCGGCGGCACAGGCGCAGCCGGATTTTCAGCTCAGCGATCTGCGCGGTAAACGCGTGCTGGATGTCGGCAATGTCGGTACCGCCACGCTGACGTTCCGCTGGCTGCTGGCGCGTCACGGTTTGCAGCATGATGTCGAGCTGATCGCCGGTAGCGGCGACCAGGCGCAGGATTTCGCTGCGGTTGCCAATGGCAAAGCCGATTATGCGCTGCACGCCATGCATATGCTGGCGCCCGCCATCGCCGCCGGACAACTCCACAGCATTAGCAGCCTCGCCAGTTTATGCGGCCACGTACCCTGGAGCGCCTACATCGCCCGCGCCGATGTGCTGCAGGAAAAAGCCGCTGCCTTCGCCGCCTTCTCCCGCGCCATTGCGCAGGCGCTGACGTGGATGGCGAACCATGACGCCACTGAACTGGCGCAACAGGTGCAGGCTTTTTACCCCGATTATCCGCGCGATGCGCTGGTGCACGGCCTCGCCGCCTATCAACAGGCCGGCGTGTTTGCGCCAGATTGCGTGATTCCGCGCGCCGAATTTGCGCATTTCAGCCAGCTGTTAACGGCTATCGGCTGGCTCGACTCTTCACAACTGGTGCCGTACACGGCGCTGGTGACGCAGGCAGGAGCAGAGTGATGAAACAGCTGATTATTAATGGTTTGGTGGTGACAGAAACCCGCGCTGAACTGGCCGATCTACTGATCGAAAACGGCAAGATCAGCGGCGTATTATCGCCTGGCGCCATCACGCACGGCGTTGATGAAGTGATTGATGCGCAAGGCTTGATCATCGTGCCTGGCGCGATTGATGTGCATACCCATTTCACCGGCTCGCACGATTTCCCCGAGCAGGAACTGCGCGAAGGCACGCGCGGTGCAGCGGCGCACGGCGTCACCACCATCGTCGAGATGCCGCATTCGCTGCCACCGGCGACATCGCTGGCTAACTTCAGCGCAAAGAAAAGCTGGCTGGCAGACAACTGCTCGGTGGATTACGCCATGTGGGCTGGACTGGATGGCCGCAACGTACATGAACTGGCGGCGCTGGATCAGGCCGGTGCGCTGGCCTTCAAAGCTTTCCTGTGCAGCGGCGCGCCCAACGGTGAAGCCACCGACCAGAAAGGTTTGCCGCGTCTCGACGATGACGGTTTGCTGCGTGCCATGCGCGAGCTGGCCACTTTCGACGGGCTGATTGGTGTGCACGCGGAAAACCACGAAATTCTGATCGGTGCTGGCAGCGAACAGCGTCGTGCCGGACGCAAAGATGCACGCGCGCATGCGCTGGCGGGGCCGGAAATCGCCGAGATCGAAGCGGTGGGACGCGTGTTAGCGATTGCCGAAGAGACCGGCGCGCGCTGCCATATCGTGCACGTCAGCTCGGCGCGCGCGGCGGAAACCATCGTCGCCGCCAAAGGCCGCGTACGCGCTAGCTTCGAAACCTGTCCGCACTATTTACTGCTCGACGAAGACGATCTGGTACGCATCGGCCCCAACGCGCGCTGTGGCCCGCCGATCCGCCCGCGTCCGGTGGTGGATGCGCTGTGGCAAGTGCTGCTGCGTGGCGATATCGACATGATCGCCTCCGACCATTGTCCGTACACGCCCGCACAAAAGCAGGCGGGTGAAGCCAGCATCTGGGATGCGGGCATGGGATTAACCGGCGTGGAAACCCTCAGCCCGATGTTCTTCAGTGCGGCCCATAGTGAACGTGGCGTGGCGCTCAGCGAGTTTGCGCGCATGACCGCCAGCGGACCGGCCAAAGCTTTCCAGCTGTGGGGCAAAAAAGGGGCGATTGCGCCCGGCTTCGACGCCGATTTGGTGTTCTACGACGCTACCCAAAGCTGGACGGTGAGCGGCGCGAATTTTCAGGGACTCGGCAAGTGGAGCGCATTTGAAGGGATGCGCTGTCAGGGTAAAGTGGTGCGCACATTGATTCGTGGCGTCACGGTATTCCAGGATGACCAGATGCAGGTTGAGCCTGGCTTCGGTCAGTTCGTGACCCGACAGGTTTAAACAGGACAAATAACATGGCAGGAAAATCCTCTACCGCTCGTCGTAAAAACAGCGCCCCGCTGGCGCAGGATGCGGCCACCGATAACAGCTGGAATACCGCGCGTCCGCGCACGCTGGTCGATCACGCCGTGGATGCCATTCTCAGCGCCGCCTCGCGCGGCCTGATCCTGCCCGGCGACCGTATCGCGGAACCGGAGTTGGTGGCCAAACTCGGCATGAGCCGCGTACCGATTCGTGAGGCGCTGCGCATTCTGGAGAGCCAGGGCATCGTCACCAGCGAGCCGTACAAAGGCATTCGCCTGATGGAGATTTCGCATCAGCGGCTGGAGCAGATTATCGATGTGCGCATCCCGTTGGAGACGCTGGCCTGTCGCCGCGCGATTGAGGCCGGACGCAACAGCGCCGAGCAGCTTAATCAGCTCTATCAAGGCGTGGCGCAGATGCAGGCGATGATGCAAAACGATGACGTTTACGGCTTTGCCTCCGCCGATACCGATTTCCACCGCACGCTGTGCAGCTTCGCGCACAACCCGGTGCTGAGTAATTTGTGGGAGTCGATTGCCCGTCAGCTGACGGTGATTTTCGGCCTCTCCACCATGGGCAAATCGATGAGCGACATCATCGAGGAGCACCAGCGGCTAATTAATGTCTTTGCCGATGGCGACATCGCCAAAATGACCGACGAGGTTGAGAACCACATCCGCATTCAGGCGCTGGACGTGGATTACGAAACCCTGATTACCCAACGCCGCCAGCACCGTTCCGCTCTCGGCTAATTTCGCATTGCCTTTACACCAGGGAAAACACCATGAAAATCATTAACGTTGAGGCGTTTTACCTGCGCCTGCCAGTGATTGCGCAGCGCACCGACAGCTCTCAGGATGCGCTGCTGATCAAAATCACCACCGATGCCGGCATCACCGGCTGGGGCGAAGTGGATGGCAGTCCGTATGTCACCAAAGCCATCATCGAAGCACCCTATTCGCACACCATGGTCACCGGCCTGAAATCGCTGTTGATTGGCGAAAACCCGCTGGAAACCGGTCGTTTGTGGAAGAAGATGCACAAAGCCACCATCTATTACGGCCGCAGCGGCGCGGTGTTGCAGGCGATGGCGGGCATCGATATCGCGTTATGGGATATCAAAGGCAAAGCGCTCGGCAAGCCGATTGTTGAACTGCTGGGCGGCGCGATGCGCGACAAGATGCGCGTTTATTCCTCCAACATGTTCCAGTTCAGCGTCGAAGAGACGGTCGCGCGCGCCCAACACGCGATTGATACCGGCCATAGCGGTGTGAAGTTTGGCTGGGAGCCGTTTGGCACTGACGAAGCGCTGGATCTGCGCTATCTCGAGGCGCTGCGCAAAGCGATGGGCGATAACGTGGATTTGATGCTGGATGTCGGCCACGTGTGGGATGCCAAAACCACCATCCGCCGCAGCCAGCGCTATGAACATCTCAATCTGTTCTGGATTGAAGAGCCGCTGCATCCGGATAACTACGCCGGTTACGGCCAGGTTTCGGCGGCGTGCCAGCAGCATATCGCCGCCGGTGAGCAAGAGTGTTCGGTAACGGGTTTCCAGCGCCTGATAGATGAAGGCGGCATCGATATCGTGCAGATCGACCTGACGCGCACCGGCTTCACCCAGGCAATGGAGATCGCCAGCTACGCGCACAGCCGCGGACGCAAAGTATGTAACCACAACTTCACTACCGACATTAATACCGCCGCATCATTGCATTTCCTGTGCGCGATTGAGAATGCGCTGGTGATGGAGTATTGCGTCGAGCCGGGCGAGATCAGCCGCTCGCTGGCGAAGAATCCGGTGCGCATCGCCGACGGTTACGCGTGGCTGCCAGGCGAGCCAGGCCTCGGCGTTGAACCCGACGAAGCGGTGATCGAGAAGTTTTTGGTGCGTGATTAGCAAGGTCGCCATGAATGGCGACCCTACGACGGATCGGAATTGTTTTTGTAGGGGCGCCATTTATGGCGACCTGGTAACAGAGTGATCTGAATTACAGCGCAAAAGGTTGTTGCCGCTCGGCTCACTGGCTACCCTTCTTCGCAGCTAATGCAAGAGGACGCCATGCAGCAAAAAATTTACTGGATCGACAACTTACGCGCGGTTGCCTGCCTGATGGTGATCGTCATTCACACCACAACCTGGTATATCACCGGACCGATGGCGGTGACAGGCATGAGCTGGGATGTGGCGAACCTGCTTAATTCGGCGTCACGCGTCTGTGTGCCGCTGTTCTTTATGATCTCAGGCTATCTGTTTTTCGGCGAACGCAGCGCGCAAGGGCGGCATCTGCTGCGCATCGTGCTGTGCCTGCTGTTCTACAGCGCGGTAGCACTGGTCTATATCACCTGGCTAACGCCGATCAATGAAGGGCGATCGCTGCTTAAGCTGCTGCAAAAACCGGTGTTCTATCACCTGTGGTTCTTCTTCGCCATTATCGGCATCTATCTGTTATCCCCGCTGATTCAGGTGAAAAGCGTGGCGCCGCGCTATGTCGCCATGCTGGTGATCGTGCTGGCGGTGCTGGCGAATCCGAATACCGTGAGCCAATCGCTAGGGCCGTTCCACTGGCTGCCGGTGAATCTGTATGTCAGCGGCGACAGCATCTATTACCTGCTGTATGCGCTGCTCGGACGCGCGATTGGCTGCATGGAGACCGACAAGCGCAGCATCAGCTGGCTGGCGGGATTGGGCTTTGTTGCCTGCGTGGTTGGCATTGCGCTCGGCACCAAACAGATGCTGAAAATCAACGGCGCGTTCAACGATACCTGGTATCTCTACTGCGGGCCACTGGTATTTATTGCCGCCATCAGCTTGTTGATTTTGTTCAAAAATACCCTGAATCAGCGCGCGCTGCCGGTACTAGCCACTATCTCGCGCTATTCACTGCCGATCTACGGCTTTCACGCGCTGTTTATCCACTTTCTGCGCACCAATCACTACGACGATATGTCGCGTCCGTGGCTCGATTTGCCGTGGGTGATGGGCGTGACGCTGATCGGCAGCCTGCTGCTGGCGATGGGCTTACAGCGCGTGGATAAGCGTCATCTGGTGAGCTGATCGTCCCAGCGCTGGTGCGCGCGGCGCAGCTGGCGTGCCGAGGAGAATCCGGCGGCCAGCGCCGCTTTCTCCGCCGCTTCGCCCTGCTGCTGACGTTGCCGCGCAATCACTAAGCGCAACTGTTCGTGGTACTCGCGCACGCTGATGCCAAGATGCTGGCGGAACAGCCGCGTAAGGTGACGTTCGCTGACGTGCGCCCGCTCGGCCAGGGCAGTAAGCGACCAATCGTGTTCGGGATGGGCAATCATCACATCCTGCGCGCGATGAATCGCCGGATGCATATGATTGCGATAGCGCAGCCACGGCGACAGCTGTGGATCGTCGCCGGAGCGGCGGAACCACACCACCATTTCGCGCGCCACTTTCAGTGCCTGCGGCGCACCGCACAATCTATTGATTAAATGCAGCGCCAGATCGATACCCGCAGTAATGCCCGCGCTGGTCCAGATGCCGCCATCTTCGACGAATACCCGGTTATCTTTCACTAACGCCGCTGGCGCCGCTGCTTTCAGGCGCGGTAACACATCGTGATGCGTGGTGCACTGAATGCCATCCAGCAATCCCGCCTGCGCCGAGAGCAATGCGCCGGAACAGATGCATACCAGCGTGATGCGCTGATCGGTAATCGCTGCTTGCTGCTGGCGCAGCCAGTCACGCGCTATGGCTGCCGGTTCGGTATCGAAACAGACGCGCGAATTATATACGCCAGGCACCACCAGCAGGCTGTTTTCCGGCAGTTGCGCAGGCAACGGCGCGATGTCAGCGATGGTCATGCCGGTGGAGCACAGCACGCTCGGCTGCGGGCCGATGTAATGCAGCGTAAAGTGGCCGTCGGCCAGCTGCAGGGTTTCTGCGGGACCAGTGAGATCCAGCGCCATCACGCCGGGAAGCACGAGGAAGAAGACGGACTGCGGCATGGTGGGCTCCGGTTGGGTTTGCTGTGTTTTTTTCCCCCTCACCCTAGCCCTCTCCCGCAAGCGGGAGAGGGCACCGATCGAGCTAACGACTCCCTCTCCCGATTACGGGAGAGGGTTGGGGTGAGGGCAAATCAGGCCACTACATTCAACACAAAACCCTAATCATACCCGATAAAACCCCCAACACCCTGCCAAATCCAGCCATCACTCTCCCACATCAAGACATCAACGGCTGCAGCTGCTGATACAAGCGCGCAAACACCGCGCGCTGCGGCTGATACGCCTGATGCCGCGCCGCATCGGGTTGATGCCGCTGCGCCAGTTCAAGCGACGGCCATTCGCTCGCCGGATCAATCGCCAGCTGCGCCAGTCGCGCTGCACCCAGCGCCGGGCCGACTTCGCCGCCGTGACAATAATCCAGCGTCTGCCCGCTGATATCCGCCAGCATCTGACGCCAGTACGCACTTCGTGCACCACCGCCAATCAGCATCACGGTTTTCGGCTGCACGCCGCACTCATGCACCGCATCCATGCCTTCGGCCAGCGCGAAGCCCACGCCTTGCAGCACCGCGCGCGCCAGTTCTGGGCGGCCATGCTGATGCGTTAAACCAAAGAACGCGCCCTGCGCCTGCGGATTATTGTGCGGCGTGCGTTCGCCAGAGAGATAAGGCAGGAACCATACCGGCGGCACATCGCTGCGCGCTTTCTCCGCCTCACTCAGCAGTTGCGGCACGTCCTCACAACCGGTTAACGCCGCCGCCCAATCGAGACAGGAAGCCGCGCTCAAAATCACCGACATCAAATGCCAGCGCTGCGGCAGCGCGTGGCAGAAGCTGTGCACCGCGCGCTGAGGATTACTAAGATAACCGTCGCTTACCAGGAAATAGACGCCCGACGTGCCGAGCGACAGCATGCCTTGTCCCGGCTCGACCATGCCGACACCCACCGCGCCCGCCGCGTTATCGCCGCCGCCCGCCACCAGCGGCACCCTTTGCATGCCCCAGCGCGCGGCGACATCTGGCAATAACGTGCCGGTGATCTGATTACCTTCAAACAGTTGCGGCATCTGGCTGCGCTGCAACTCGCAGGCGCTAAGCATCTCATCGCTCCAGTCGCGCTGCGCCACATCCAGCCACATCGTTCCCGCCGCGTCCGACATATCGCTGGCGAAGTCGCCGCTCATGCGGAAGCGCAGATAATCTTTTGGCAGCAGCACTTTCGCCACCTGGGCAAACACCTGCGGCTCATGCTGTTTCACCCACAGCAGCTTAGGCGCGGTGAAGCCGGGCATCATCAGATTGCCGGTGATGTGACGCGAATCCGGCACGCGCTTTTCCAGTTCCTGACACTGCTCGCCGCTGCGCCCGTCATTCCACAAAATCGCCGGACGCAGCACCCGATTCTCGCTATCCAGCAAGGTGGCACCGTGCATCTGCCCGCTCAGGCCAATCGCCTTCACGCCGCTGAGATCGTGCTGCTGCGCCAGCGCCTGCATGGCACGATCGGTCGCCCGCCACCAGCTTTCGGCATCTTGCTCGCTCCATAACGGCTGCGGCCGCGACACCTCCAGCGGCGCACTCTCCACTGCAATCACTTTGCCGTGCGCATCCAGCAATGCCACTTTCACTCCAGAGGTGCCTAAATCGATGCCGATAACCATGCTGCGCTCCTGAAAAGTTAAAAATCAAACAAGTAGTGATTCACCAGATTCTCCAGCTGTTCCTGGCGTCCGCTACGATGTTGTGGATTGAATTGCTGTTGTTGCGCCTGTTCCGCCAGCGCGGCGAGGGAAAATTCGCCCTTCAGAATCTGCTGTCCGAACTCACCGTTCCAGCCGCTGTAGCGCTGTGCCACACGCTTATCCAGCTCGCCGTCCGCCACCATGCGGGCCGCGACTTTTAACGCCAGTGCCATGGTATCCATTGCGCCGATATGGCCGTAAAACAGGTCATATTTGTCGGTGCTCTGACGGCGAACTTTGGCATCAAAGTTTAAGCCGCCGGTGGTGAATCCGCCCGCTTTGATAATTTCGTACAGCACCAGCGCATTCTCTTCCACGCTGACCGGGAACTGGTCAGTATCCCAGCCACACTGCATGTCGCCACGGTTAGCATCCACCGAGCCAAAAATGCCCAGCGCGATGGCCGTTGCGATTTCATGATGGAATGAGTGGCCCGCCAGCGTTGCGTGGTTAGCCTCCACATTCACTTTGATCTCTTTCTCTAACCCGAACTGCTTCAGGAAGCCATAAACCGTTGCCACATCATAGTCATACTGATGTTTTGTCGGCTCCTGCGGCTTGGGCTCAATCAGCAACATGCCATGGAAGCCGATCTTATGTTTGTGCTCTACCACCATCTGCATAAACCGGCCAATCTGCTCGCGCTCCTGGCGCAGGTCGGTATTCAGTAAGGTTTCATACCCTTCGCGCCCGCCCCACAGCACATAGTTCTCGCCGCCGAGGGTTTGCGTGGCCTGCATGGCGCTGCACACCTGACTGGCGGCCCAGGCAAAAATTTCTGGATCCGGATTGGTTGCCGCACCCGCACCGTAACGCGGATGGGTAAAGCAGTTGGCGGTTCCCCACAGCAGTTTCACGCCGGTTTCCTGCTGTTTTTCCAGCAACTTATCCGTCATCACGGCAAAGTTTTCACGATAGCTTTTCAGCGAATCGCCTTCCGGTGAGACATCCACATCGTGGAAGCAGTAATAAGGCACATTCAGTTTATGGAAGAACTCAAAGGCGACATCGGCCTTTTGTTTCGCCAGCTCAAGCACATCTCCCGGCTTATGCCACGGACGATCAAATGCCCCAACGCCAAACATATCCGCGCCGTTCCAGCAGAAGGTATGCCAGTAACAGGCCGCAAAGCGCAGATGCTCCGCCATGGTTTTACCGAGAATCACTTCGTCCGGGTTGTAATGACGAAACGCCAGAGGATTGCGGGTATTACTCCCTTCATAACGAACGCGATCAAGCTGGTCGAAATAGGCGTGCATAGTTAGCTCCTTAGCATGAGGACCCGAATGGTCAGCTTTGAGCGGTTATTGTGATGATGTAATTTACTGCTGCTCAATTACGATATTTAACACTCGACGTAAGATAATTATTATTTGTGCGCCAGCTCGCAAAATAATGTCGTTATTTTCATTCCGACTTCTCGACTTCGTTTTTTCTGAAAGCGTTGAAATATCGATCGCGCTCATAAAATCGCAAATAAACCAAAAAACGTAATAGCCGGATAAAAATCAGTAATTGATGTCATCTGAAACTCAGGGCAACAATTCATCGGCCTGGTTATAAGCCTTACAACGACAACAGCCTCAACCTACAGGATTAATACCATGAACATGAAACAATCACTGTTGGCCGCCTGCGCGGCTCTGGCCCTGTTTAGTCACGCGGGTAGCGCTAAAGAAGTCAAAATCGGTATGGCTATTGATGATTTACGTCTGGAACGCTGGCAAAAAGATCGCGATATCTTTGTTAAACAAGCCGAATCACTGGGCGCCAAAGTGTTTGTGCAATCGGCCAACGGCAACGAAGAAACGCAGATGTCGCAAATTGAAAATATGATCAATCGCGGCGTCGATGTATTGGTCATCATTCCTTATAACGGTCAGGTTTTAAGTAACGTGGTGGCGGAAGCGAAACGTGAAGGCATTAAAGTGCTGGCGTATGACCGCATGATAAATAACGCCGATATTGATTTTTATATCTCATTCGATAATGAAAAAGTGGGCGAATTACAGGCCGAAAGTATTGTAAAGCAAGTGCCTAAAGGTAATTACTTCCTGATGGGCGGATCGCCGGTGGATAATAATGCGCGCCTGTTCCGTGCCGGTCAGATGAAAGTGTTAAAACCTTATATTGATAATGGCAGCATTAAAGTGGTCGGCGATCAGTGGGTTGATGCCTGGCTGCCGGAAAATGCGCTGAAAATAATGGAAAACGCCTTAACCGCGAACAGCAACCACATTGATGCCGTTGTAGCGTCGAATGATGCCACCGCAGGCGGTGCCATTCAGGCATTAAGCGCGCAGGGACTTTCCGGCAAAGTCGCGATCTCCGGTCAGGATGCCGATCTCGCCGCCATCAAACGCATTATGAATGGCACGCAAACCATGACGGTTTACAAACCTATCACTGAACTGGCGACCGAAGCGGCCAAAATCGCGGTGGAACTCGGTGACGACAAACAACCCGCCAGCAACAGCAAGCTCAACAACGGCCTGAAAGATGTGCCATCGCGCCTGCTGAATCCTATTCCGGTCAACAAAGACAACATTGAAAGCACGGTAGTTAAAGACGGCTTCCACAAGCAGAGCGAACTCTGAGGCGCGAGCCCGCGAAGGAGATATGTCGATGTTGCTGGAAATGAACCATATCACCAAACGTTTCGGCGCGGTGAAAGCACTGGATGACGTGAGCCTGCAGCTGGAAGCGGGTGAAGTGATGTCGCTGTGCGGCGAAAACGGCTCGGGAAAATCGACGCTGATGAAGATCCTGTGCGGCCTTTATCCGCACGGTGACTTCGAAGGCACTATCCATTTTGCGGGCGACGAGATTCAGGCGCAGACCATTCGCGATACTGAACGCAAAGGGATCGTGATCATCCATCAAGAGCTGGCGCTGGTGCGGCAGCTGACGGTGATGGAGAACATTTTCCTCGGCGCTGAGCTGGGGCGTTTCGGCATGGTGGATGACGAAACCATGACGCTGCGCTGCCAGCAGCTGCTGGAGCGGGTCAAGCTGCATGTCTCGCCGGATACGCGCGTCGGCGAGCTGGGATTAGGCCAGCAACAGCTGGTGGAGATTGCACGCGCCCTGAATAAACAGGTGCGCCTGCTAATCCTCGACGAGCCGACCTCTTCGCTCACCGAACAGGAAACCGAGGTGCTGCTGAGCATCATCAAAAACCTGCGCGAACACGGCATCGCCTGCATCTACATCTCGCACAAACTCAATGAGGTAAAGGCGATTTCGGACACCATCTGCGTGATCCGCGACGGCCAGCATATCGCGACCCGCGCGGCCGCCGGGCTGAGTGAGGATGACATCATCACTATGATGGTCGGGCGCGAACTGACGGCGCTCTATCCGCATAGCCCACACGAGATTGGCGAAACCCTGCTGCAGGTGGAGAACCTCACGGCGTGGCATCCCATCAACCGCCATATTCGCCGGGTGGATAACGTCTCTTTCAGCCTGAAGCGCGGCGAAATCCTTGGCATTGCCGGGCTGGTCGGTGCCGGGCGAACCGAAACCGTGCAGTGTCTGTTTGGCGTTTGGCCGGGGCGCTGGCAGGGCGATATTCGCATCAACGGTAAGAAAGTCCGTATCAATGACTGCCGCGCCGCCATCGCTCACGGCATCGCAATGGTGCCGGAAGATCGCAAAAAGGATGGCATCGTGCCGCTGATGGGCGTGGGCAAAAACATCACGCTGGCCGCGCTGGACCAATTTAGTCACCGACTTTCGCTGCTGGATGAAGCGCAGGAGCAGCAGGCAATTAACCAGGCCATTGCACGCCTGCGGGTAAAAACCTCGTCGGCAGACCTGCCGATTGGTCGCCTGAGCGGCGGGAATCAACAGAAAGCGATCCTCGCTAAATGCCTGCTGCTCAATCCAAAAATCCTCATTCTTGATGAGCCGACGCGCGGCATTGATGTGGGCGCGCGCCAGGAAATTTATCTGCTGATTAATTCGTTAGTGCAGCAAGGGATTGCCGTGATTGTCATTTCGTCTGAGCTGCCCGAAGTACTGGGCCTGAGCGATCGGGTTTTGGTGATGCATGAAGGCAAAGTCAAAGCCGATCTGATTAACGATAACCTGACTCAGGAGCAGGTGATGGAAGCCGCCCTGCGGAGTGAACACTATGTTTAAGACCGAAAGTACGCAACGCGGCCTCACCACGCCGGGTAAAGGTGCGCCAGGTAAAGTCTCGCTGCCGAATCTGCAGGTGCTGGTGATGCTGGGTGCGATTGTGCTGATCGCCCTGTTCTTCACCTGGACCACCGACGGTGCGTGGCTCAGCGCGCGTAATGTTTCCAACCTGCTGCGCCAGACCGCCATCACCGGCATTCTTGCGGTCGGCATGGTGTTCGTCATTATCTCAGCGGAAATTGATCTCTCAGTCGGTTCGATGATGGGATTGCTTGGCGGTGCCGCGGCCATCTTTGACGTCTGGCTCGGTTGGCCGTTGCCGCTCACCATCGTCGTAACTTTAGTGATGGGCCTGCTACTCGGCACCTGGAACGGCTGGTGGGTGGCCTATCGCAAAGTCCCGTCGTTTATTGTCACGTTGGCGGGAATGCTGGCGTTTCGCGGCATTCTGGTCGGCATCACCGACGGCACAACCGTAGCGCCCACCAGCCCAGCGATGTCGCAGATTGGGCAAAGCTATCTGCCTGGCGGGATCGGTTTCGGCTTCGGCTTTGCCGGTCTGGCGCTGTTTATCCTCTGGCAATGGCGCTTGCGTCTGCGTCGCCAACAGCTGGGTCTGACGCAAACCTCCTTCAGCGGTGCGCTGGTGCGACAGGTCATCACCGCTGTTCTGGTGTTAGGCGCGATCTGGCTGCTTAACGATTATCGCGGCGTACCAACGCCGGTGTTGCTGCTGGCGCTGTTGCTGCTCGGCGGCATGTTTATGGCAACGCGCACGGCTTTTGGCCGCCGGATTTATGCCATCGGTGGCAACCTGGATGCCGCGCGCCTTTCCGGCATTAATGTGGCCCGCACCAAGCTGGCGGTCTTCGCCATCAATGGCGTGATGGTGGCGATTGCGGGCCTGATTCTCAGCTCACGCCTTGGCGCGGGTTCACCATCGGCAGGCAACATCGCCGAGCTGGATGCCATCGCCGCCTGCGTGATTGGCGGCACCAGCCTGGCGGGCGGCGTTGGCTCGGTAGCAGGCGCGGTCATCGGCGCATTTATCATGGCTTCACTGGATAACGGCATGAGCATGATGGATGTCCCGACTTTCTGGCAGTACATCGTCAAGGGCGCCATCCTGCTGCTGGCGGTGTGGATGGATACCGCGACGCGCCGTCGGGTGTAATCGCGTGGGGGATCACAATGTGGCGCAAATTCTTTCTGCTGTCCGTCGTGCCATGCTATGCAAGGTGCTGTCGATTTAGGAGAGTGCGCCACGATGCATGAGAAACGCTTTCGCATTACGTTGCTGTTCAACGCCAATAAGGTTTATGACCGCCAGGTGGTTGAGGGCGTCGGTGAGTATTTACAGGCATCTCAAACGGATTGGGACATTTTCATTGAAGAGGATTTTCGCTGTCGCATCGACAACATCCGGGAATGGCTGGGCGATGGAGTTATCGCGGATTACGACGATCCCTCAATTGAAAAACTGCTGGCCAACGTGTCGGTGCCGATTGTCGGTGTTGGTGGATCGTACCATCAGCCGCAGGATTATCCGCCCGTGCATTACATCGCCACCGACAACGCCGCGCTGGTCGAGAGCGCCTTTTTGCATTTGAAAGAGAAAGGCGTGAACCGCTTTGCTTTCTATGGTTTGCCCGCAGCCAGCGGCAAACGCTGGGCGCAAGAACGTGAGCATGCGTTTCGCCAGCTGGTGGCGCGTGAACGTTATCAAGGCGTGGTCTATCAGGGCATGGAAACAGCGCCGGAAAACTGGCAGCATGCCCAAAACCGCCTGGCTGATTGGCTGCAAACGTTGCCACAGCAAACCGGCATCATCGCCGTCACCGATGCGCGTGCGCGCCATTTGCTACAGGCTTGCGAATATCTCAAAATTCCGGTACCAGAAAAGCTCACAGTGATCGGTATCGATAACGAGGAACTGACGCGTTATCTGTCGCGCGTGGCGCTCTCGTCCGTGGCACAGGGTTCGCGCCAGATGGGTTATCAGGCGGCAAAACTGCTGCATCGCCTGCTGGATAATCAGCCTCTGCAACTGCAACGAATTCTGGTGCCACCGGTAAAAGTGATTGCGCGCCGCTCCACCGATTTCCGCTCCTTGCACGACCCGGCGGTGATTCAGGCGATGCATTACATCCGCTTCAACGCCTGCAAAGGCATCAAGGTTGAACAGGTGCTGGATGCCATCGGCATCTCACGATCGAATCTGGAAAAACGCTTCCGTGATGAAACCGGCGACACCATTCACGCCATGATTCACCGCGAAAAACTGGAGAAAGCGCGCGAACTGCTGGCGTGTTCTTCATTGAGCATCAATGAGATCTCACAAATGTGTGGCTACCCGTCGCTGCAATATTTCTATTCGGTGTTTAAGAAGAGTTATGCCAACACGCCGAAGGAGTATCGGCAGCTTCACGGTGAAAACGTGCTGTGACGCACGGCTAAGATCAAGAATTCCGCCGCGATTGTCGCTATACTCCTGCGGCATCTTCAAAGGAAGATCGTCGTCTCCGGTGAGGCGGCCGGATTTCAAATCCGGTTGGGGCCGCCAGCGGTCCTGGGCAGGTTCGACTCCTGTGATCTTCCGCCACTTCTGTTACACACATCATAAATTGCCTTGCCCTGACCAGCGTTAATATACTTTTTCACCGCATCCCGTCATAGCTTCTTAAGCTGACAAATGAACTGAAATAAAAACGCCGCGAAAATCAGAAATAAAAATGATGCGCTGCCCTTTCTGCCGCCATTCGTTAAATACTAAAAAGCACTATTGTAAACCTCTATTATCTTACACTGATAGACTTATATTTTTTACTGGCTGAGGAACTTTATTTTAATCGATTAAAATTACCATACTCATCAAAATAAACCTTACTTTTTATTTTTTCTTTGGCATTGGACTATCTTTATTAACATCAACCATATCGAGGTTATATAAATCAAAGTTTATGTATTCCTTAGATGTTGTTGGAGACTTGTATAGTCTTGGCTTACCATAGATAAATACAAAGGCTGTGGGCTTACTCATAGAAGAAATTGAAGAAATCCTTTTGGTCACTAATTTTTTAATCGGATATTTCTCAATTAATTTATCACCAATAAATAAAGTAACAGGTAAAAGTACCCCAAGCTTATTTTTAAGACGTTTTTTAAACTTTACTTTATATCCATTTTCGTGCCTATCTACATAAGCCCAACCATAATATATCAAGCTATGATCAGGTAAACTCTCAAAATCTTGCTCCCAAATTAACTTAAAGAATGAAGGGTAAGGGATGCTACTTCCACTTATATTTATAATTCTGTTACCAACTGTTCTATCCGCAGAGTATCTGAGAAATCTACTGACAGTTGTTCTAACCGAATAAATGCTACTGATAAAACCGGTTTGCTTGATATTGTATTCTATCGATTTACTTTTATAGCTTCTCTTTTCGCTTACATCTTCTTCAATATTATTTTTTTTATCTTTCACATCATAATACGAATCAGGTCTTGTTAGAAAAAATGAATCGACCACTGATAAATCAACAGACTTTTTATCATTATTACCTTCACTAGTAATAACCTCCAATATTTTCAGCGGGACCTTATTGAAAACCTCACAATTTTCACCATGATCTCCATATACCCTAAAATGTGGTACAACTCTCATATTGTGGGTTTCTTCATCGATATTGGCGCACGTCACTTGGGCATTACAGTTATCGCCAGGACAAATGAAAGCTTTTTTGTTAGTTATTAGGCCTGACCAGTAAAACTCATAAGCTTTATCAGCATCAATAAAATCTTCTATTTCTAAAGAGTAGGCAACATCTAAAGACATAACTAATCCGTGTAGTTTCATAAAGATAAAAATAAATTTAATTTATAACGCTTAAATCATGAACGATCAACCATTAATAGCCCCAACATGCCAATTATAATACATATTAAACACAAAAAAATTTATCACCAAAAAAAATTAAATTGCTGGAATATAAAACCATTAAAAACATCAAAATTAAGCATAAATTTTTAATAAAACAAGTAACGTACTCATTAACTACGTTAAACTTTGGGTCTTGATGGGCGTATTAATTTAACTATATTTATAACTTCTGTGATCTTCCGCCTCTAATTTTATCCCCTACCGCTAACTCAACAATCCCGCCCCCACATTCACCGACAATCCCAAAATCGCCAGATTGAACACGAACGAAATCACCGACTGCAACAGAGCGATTTGCCGCATATCCGTGGTGCCCGTTGCCACATCGGCGGTTTGCGAAGCCACCGCGATGGTGAAAGAGAAATAGAGAAAATCCCAGTATCCCGGCTGCTCGGGCTTTTCGGGAAAGATCATCGGCGTGACATCTTTGCTGCGACGCAAATAGTGATGATGCGCGTAATGCATGGCAAATGAAGTGGGAAGCAGCGCCCATGAGACCACCAAGGTTGCTGCTGTTAGCAGCAGATGCAGTACACGCGGCGTTCCTGTCAGACTTTTCAGAGTGGTGAGTTCCATCAGGATCGCCAGAATGCTAACCATGCAGGTGAGCGTCACCATACTCAGTACCAGCGTCGCGCTTTCATCTTCGATTTTCGCAATATGCGGAATGTCTTTGGCCTCCGTACCTAACATGCGCACCCACAGAAAAGCGAGATAGAGCCATGCCAGCACGTTCCAGCCAATCAGCAGACGCTGCAACATGCCCAGATGTGCAGGCAGGAAAAAATAACAGGCCACGCCAGCCACAATCGAAACCAGTAAACGCAGGCGTGCGCGAAGGTAATGCATCAGGGAAAGGCTCATGGTGTCAGAGGCTTAGTGAAAGAAGGTGGATAGGTTAACTGTAGACGCTGTTAATGAGGTTGTATCAGTTGTTCGGTATTACCGAACAACTTGCATAGCGATCCAACTGTCGACGTGCATCATCCCACGCTCAACAATCGCCCTTAACGGAATATCCGCCCGTGGTTCTTTCTCAAGCCGCGCACAGGCTTGAAAAGCGGTTTGCATCGCCAGGCTGCCGCAGCTGCTTTTCAACTGATGCGCCAACCGCGACACGCTGGCTTCATCTTCGGCGGCTTCGATAGAGTCCAGCAATGGCAGCGCATGCTGGCGAAAAAGCGTCAGCCAACCGCGCAAAGTCTCAACACCAAACGCGGCGTAATCCTGTTCGAGCTGCGCCTCGTTAATTTCGCTCGCAGGCGTGGATGCCAGAAAATGCACAATCTGCTGACACAGCGTTTCACCCTGTATTGGTTTCTGAATAATGCCGCAGAACAAACTGCCGACATGCCGCTGCATTTCATCGGGCACGCTGGCACTGAAACCGATGCGCTGCATGGCGGGATACAAAGTGGCGAGCTGTTGCGCCAGCTTTATGCCATCAGCATCGGGTAACGCGAAGTCCACCAAAGCACAATCGAAAGCATCGCTCTGCGCCAATATGCTCAGCGCCGCCTGTGCGCTACCGGCAATCGTCACCTGCGCGCCTTTGCGCGTCAGCATTTCCGCCGTTATCTGCTGCGTTAGCGGGTTATCTTCGATGACCAACACATGCAAATGGGCGAGATTGGCGGACGTAGCTGTTGCCGGAGCCGCCAGCGGCGCAGCATTGACCAACGGCAAGCTAAGGCGAAAACAGCTGCCGACATTCGGCTGGCTAATAACGCTCAAGGTTCCCTGCATCGCCTGTGCCAGACCACGGCAAATCGCCAGGCCCAATCCAGTGCCGCCTTTGCCGGGCTGCAGTTGCACGAATGGCGCAAAAATCGCGTCCTGATCGTCAGGTGCGATACCGCAGCCGCCATCCTCCACTTCAACAAACCACTTAGTCGCATCACTGCCAATACGCAGCACAATCGCACCTCGTTCAGTAAATCTCAGCGCATTTATCAGCAAATTCATCACTATCTGACGTAAGCGATGTACATCACCCTGCAGCCAAACAGGAACATCTGCCTCCACATCGATTTTTAGCGCCAACCCTTTGCTCTGCGCTCGCCCGTTCATCAATTGCGCAACGCTATTCAGCAACTGGCTCGGTTCAAATGGCGCATTTTGTAAGGTGATACTTTTCGGGCTGGCCTCGATCGCCGAATAATCGAGAATGTCATTAAGGATAAACAGCAGCGTTTCGCCGCAATCGTTGATGGCCTGCACATAGCGTCGATCGCTGGCGCTCAAAGGCTGATCGGCAAGCAGTTGCGCGGTGCCAAGAATGCCGTGCAGCGGCGTGCGGATTTCATGGCTCATCGCCGCCAGAAACGCCGATTTGGCACGGTTGGCCTGCTCAGCATCAGCGCGGGCCTGATGATGTTCGATGACCAGCGCCTGCAATGCCTCGGTGCGGGATTTGACGAGATCCGCCAGATGCTGCTGTTGATATTGCAGCGCGCGCACATTGGTGCGAAAAGCTTCCATCAGGCGGCTAATGGTGTTGAGTTCGCGGGCATTTTCACTGGCGGGAAAGGGAGAATCGAGATCACCATCCAGTAATCGCTGTAACGCATCGGTTTGCCGCGCTAACGGCTGTGAAATCGAGCGATAAACCAGTCGCCACAGCACTAGCGACAAGGTTAGTAACGCGGTGATTCCCAGTAACACCAGCACCAACGTGCCGAATACGCGTGCACGATTGACCAGGCTGAGTGCCTCCGCGTTACGCTGTTCAACGTCGCTCACCTGACGCCCCATTTCAGCGCTGAAGTGGCTGAAAAGTGTTAGGTTCTGCTGTGATAAATCCTGCAGTTGCGCATATAAGCGCTGCTGTTGATCGCACATTATCAGCAGCGTTTTATATTGCTCAATTCTGTTCAGCGCCAGGCCAATTTCATCGCGAATACGCGGATCTTCCACTCGCTGCTGGCGGCGATGCAGCACCTGTATCAGCTCGGCGAGCGGGGATGTGCCCTGCTCTGTCGCGCCGCTATAGCGCTGCAGTGGCATCACAATTTGCTGCACGCGCAGCGCGGTGAGGCGCAGTTCCCCCATCTGATTGAGGTATTCGAGATCGACATCAATCAGTCGATCCAGCGCTTGCCCCGCCGCCGCGCTGCGCTGATGTTCAATCAAATCGTAAATCCCCGCCTGCGTCGCGCCGGCAGCGGTTGCCGCATTGCTCGCCTGACCCTGCGCCAAATCAGCGATGCGATGCGCGGCGACGGCAATCTCTTCACTTAACTGACGCTGCTGCTGAGTCAGTTGCAGCCGCTGGTGCACCACATCGCCCTGCTGAACGATCGCCTGACGAATTGCAGTTTCCAGTTGCGCCATTGCGCGCGTGTCGAAGCCGTGCGCGCTAAGCTGGCTGAGTAAATGAACGATTTTCTGGCTCTGGCTGCCGAGCATGGCGAACTGCGTCTGCCACTCCTGCTCATCGCGGGCACTGAGCAGCTGCTGGGCCGAAAACAGCTTTTTGGCGCTGGCAACGCTGAGATGGCGCGCAATATTCATGCTCGATAACAAAGATTGCGTATTGGCCTGTTCGACGCGACCAACAATGCGCAGGTTAATCCAGCCCGTTGCCACGCTGAGCAGCGTGAGAAAGGCCATTAAGGCAAAAGCCAGCCATAATCGACGAATTAACGAACTGCTGGTCATGTGGCTCCGCAAGAGAAAACGGTTGAGTTGGGCGGCACCTTGCCACTAGCATTAGCCACAATATTTTTGGGGTTAATTATGCGCATATTCTTTTTACTGATGATGATGCTGGCTGCACCGCTCTCGGCGGCGCAGACGCTGCTGAACTGGCAGGATAATCGCAGCACGCCAGCCGCCAGTTTGCCGGCGCTGCAAGCGTCACGCGCCTGGAAATTGTGCGCACTTTACCCCAACCTCAAAGACGGTTATTGGCTCTCGATCAACTATGGCATGAGTAAGGCGGCGGAGCGTTTGGGTGTCACGCTCAATGTTTTTGAAGCGGGCGGTTATCGTCAGGGCAGCGTACAGCAACATCAGCTGCAAGCCTGTCAACGTTGGGGCGCCGATGCCATTTTACTCGGCAGCAGCGTGGCGCAGTTTCCTGATGCGGCGCTGTTTGCCAAACACACGCCGTTGATTGAGGTGGTCAATGCCATCCAAGATGTGCCGGTGCGCACGCGTGTGGGCGTTCCCTGGTTTCAAATGGGTTATCAAACCGGCCACTATCTGGTTACGCATCATCACAACAAAGCGTGGCGTATTCTGTTGATGCCAGGTCCGATTGACGCGGGCGGCAGCCAGGAGATGAGCGCCGGTTTTCGTGCGGCCTTAGCGGGCAGCGCGCTGGAAATTGTTGATGTGGCTTATGGCGATAATGACATCGAGGTGCAGCGCAATTTGTTGCAGGATCGACTGGAGCGTTTTCCTGAAATCAATCTGGTGGCAGGCACAGCCATCGCGGCCGAAGTAGCGATGGGCGAAGGTCGTAATCGGGCTGCGCCGCTGGAGGTTGCGTCATTTTATCTGACGCATCAGGTCTATCGCGGATTGAAGCGCGATCGCATTTTGGTGGCAGCCAGCGATCAGATGGTATGGCAAGGAGAGTTAGCGGTGGAGCAAGCGGTGCAGGTGCTGCAAGGACAAGATGTGCCGGATAATATCAGCCCGCCGATTCTGGTTTTAACGCCAGAAAACAGCAACAGCGCGCGCGTTGCGCTTTCCCTTTCGCCGCCGGGATTTCGTCCGGTTTACTTCTATCAACGCACTTCCGCCGCCAGCAAATAGCCTTCGCCGTGCTGGGTAACGAATAACTCACTGCGCAATTTGCTACGCAGGCGGCGAATTAACACATCCACCGTGCGCGCATCCGGCTGCTCGACGCGGTTGGAAGTCAGCATACGCAATAACCTTTCGCGGCTAAGAATCTGGCCGGGATTGGTGACAAACGCCACTAACATCTCGTATTCAGCGCGTGTCAGTTTGATCAAAGCACCTTCATGCTCCAGCGTGTGACGGGCAATATTCAGGCTGTAACCGGCAAACAGATAGCTGTTCTCTTCCGGCATCGGCTGCGCCTGACGCGCCAGATCGATGCGCCAAAGCAGATTTTTTACCCGCACCACCAGTTCGCGCAGTTCCAGCGGTTTAGTGACGTAATCATCCGCGCCCATCTCCAGCCCGACGATACGATCAATCTGGTCGCTGCGGCCCGTTACCAGAATGATGCCGACCGTCGATCGCTCACGTAGCGCGCGCGTTAGCTGCAGCCCATTCTCATCGGGCAGATTGATATCGAGCAGTACCAGATCCACCGGCTGCAACAGCATGTGCTCACGCAATCCCGCGCCGCTGGCAGTCACCGATACGCAATAGCCCTCCTGCACGAAGTAATCGCGCAGCCGCGCCTGGGTCACGACATCATCTTCAACAATCACGATGTGATGCGACATCGCTATCCCCGCCATTTTGTTCATAACTGTTCATATTTCTCCGCATTCTGTTCACGCCGCCCGCTGACCTTGTTCATATCTCATCCCTAGAATTGCCGCGCGATGTAGACCATAACAACAACAGGGTTATAGCAATGAAAACACTATGGAAAAGGTTACGCCGACCCAGCGCACGCTGGTCGGTGCTGGCGATCCTGCTGCTTGGGATCGTCATTGGATTGGCCGTTATTGTGGTGCCTCACACCGGGATAAAACTGACCAGCTCAACCGAATTTTGCATTAGCTGCCACGGCATGCAGCAGCCTTACAAAGAGTATAAGCAGTCAACGCACTTCAAAAATCCATCAGGCGTGCGCGCCGAATGCCGTGACTGCCACATCCCGCGCGATATTCCGGGCATGCTAAAGCGCAAGCTGGAAGCAAGTAATGATCTCTATCAGGCTCTGATTGCCCGGTCGATTGATACGCCAGAAAAGTTTGAAGCGAAGCGCTTAATCCTTGCCGAACGCGAGTGGAAGCGCATGAAAGAGAGCAATTCCGCCGTTTGTCGCGGCTGCCATAACTATGACGCCATGGACCACACGCGCCAGAAGCCGGAAGCCGCACGCCAGATGAGCGCTGCCGCGCTGGAAAATCGCTCCTGCATTGATTGCCATAAAGGCATTACTCACCAGCTACCCGACATGAGCAGCGGATTCCGCAAACAGTTCGAAGAGATGCGTAAAACCGCTGACGCCAACAGCAGCGGCGACACCTTGTTCGCGCTCGATATGAAACCGATCTTCGCCAATAAAACCGACAGCGCGCCGTCAGGTTCGCTGCTGCCCGCTTCAGAAGTGCAGGTCATTAAACGTGACGGCGACTGGCTGCAGGTGCAGATCACCGGGTGGACCGAAACCCAAGGCCGTCAACGTGTGCTGTCGTTGCTGCCGGGTAAACGCATCTTCGTCGCGTCTATCCGCGATGATGTGCAGAAGAACGCCAAAACGCTGGAAACCACCACTGTTGCCGCCACCAACGCGGAATGGAGCAAGCTGCAAACCACCGCGTGGATGCAGAAAGGCGACATGGTCAACGACAGCAAACCGATTTGGGCCTACGCCAGCGCGCTCTACAGCGGCACCTGTAATCAGTGTCACGGCGCACCGGATAAAGCGCACTTTGATGCCAACGGCTGGATCGGCACCCTCAACGGCATGATCGGCTTCACCAGCCTGGATAAGCGTGAAGAGCGTACCTTGCTGAAATATCTGCAGTTAAATGCCTCCGATACCGGCGGCGCAGACCAGAAACACTAAGGAAGCGAGCATGAAAAGTATCGATTCATTTAATCACTCACGCCGCCGTTTTCTGGTTCAGTTGGGCGGGCTAAGCGCGCTCGGCATGTTGACGCCATCGCTGCTGGTACCGCGTCAAGCGCAGGCCGCGCCGGGTGCCGCACAAGGCATCCTCACCGGCTCGCATTGGGGGGCGATTCGCGCCACGGTGATCGATGGCCGCTTCGTGAAAGCCACGCCGTTCGAGCAGGATCGCTATCCCAGCAAAATCATCGCCGGTTTACCGGATCACGTTCACAGCACCGCGCGCGTGCGCTATCCGATGGTGCGCGTCGACTGGCTGCGTAAACGCCATCAAAGCGATACGCGCCAGCGCGGCGATAACCGCTTTGTGCGTGTCAGCTGGGACGAAGCGCTGGACCTGTTTTATCAGGAGCTGGAGCGCGTGCAGACCACTTATGGCCCGAGCGCGTTGCTGAGCAGCAGCGGCTGGCAATCTACCGGCATGTTCCATAACGCGGGCGGCATGTTGAGTCGCGCACTGGCGCTGCATGGCGCGTCCGTTGGCAGCGGCGGGGATTACTCCACCGGCGCGGCGCAGGTGATTTTGCCGCGCGTTGTCGGTTCGATGGAAGTCTACGAACAGCAAACCTCATGGCCGCTGGTGCTGGAAAACAGCAAAACCATCGTGTTGTGGGGTTCCGATATGGTGAAAAACCAGCAGGCCAACTGGTGGTGCCCGGATCACGACGTTTACGGCTATTACGCGCAGCTCAAAGAGAAGGTGGCGCAGGGAGAAATCCGTGTGGTGAGCGTTGATCCGGTGGTCTCCAGCACTCACGAATTTTTGGGGCGCGACAAGGTGCAGCACATTGCGCTGCATCCGCAAACCGACGTGCCGCTGCTGCTGGCCCTCGCACATACGCTCTACAGCGAGAAGCTGCACGATTCTCAGTTCCTCAGCACCTATTGCATCGGCTTTGAGCAGTTCCTGCCCTATCTCAACGGTGAAAGCGATGGCCAGGCGAAAGATGCCGAGTGGGCAGCGGCATTAACCGGCATTGATGCGCAGACGATTCGTGCTTTGGCGCGCCAGCTGGCCGCCGATCGCAGCCAGATTATTGCGGGCTGGTGCGTACAACGTATGCAACACGGCGAGCAGTGGGCATGGATGGTGGTGGTGCTGGCTGCGATGCTGGGACAAATTGGCTTGCCCGGCGGCGGTTTCGGCTTTGGCTGGCATTACAACGGAGCCGGCACGCCAACGCGCAACGGCGTGATCCTCAGTGGTTTCTCGGGTTCTACCTCGACGCCACCGCGCCATACAAACACCGATTTCAAAGGCGCCAGCAGCACCATTCCTATCGCGCGCTTTGTCGATGCGATGCTGGAACCGGGCAAAGTGATCAACTGGAACGGCAAAAAGGTTACCTTGCCGCAGCTGAAGATGTGCGTGTTTGCGGGAACCAACCCGTTCCATCGTCATCAGCAGACCAACCGCATCATTGAGGGCTGGCAAACGCTGGAAACCGTGGTGTCGATTGATAACCAGTGGACTGCCACCTGCCGCTTCGCCGATATCGTGCTGCCTGCCACCACGCAGTTTGAGCGTAACGATATCGATCAGTACGGCAACCTCTCCAATCGTGGATTGATCGGCATGAAGCAAATTGTGCCGCCGCAGTTTGAAGCACGTAATGACTTCGATATTTTCCGCGATCTTTGCCGCCGCTTTGACCGCGAGCAGGCCTTCACCGAAGGGCTGGATGAGATGGGCTGGCTGAAACGTATCTATCAGGACGGTGCGAAACAGGGCAAAGGGCGCGGCCTGCATTTCCCCTCTTTCGATGAGTTCTGGCAAGGCAGCGGTTACATCGAATTCCAGGATCCAAAGTTGTTTGTCCGTCATCAGGCGTTCCGTAACGATCCCGATCTGGAACCTTTAGGCACGCCGAGCGGTTTAATCGAAATCTACTCAAAGAGCATTGCTGACCTGCAATACAACGATTGTCAGGGCCATCCAATGTGGTTTGAGAAAACTGAGCGCTCGCACGGCGGGCCGGGATCGGCGCACTATCCGCTGCATCTGCAGTCGGTGCACCCTGATTTCCGTCTGCATTCGCAGCTGTGTGAATCGGAAACGCTGCGCGCGCAATACAGCGTGGCGGGCAAAGAGCCGGTTTACATCAGCCCACAAGATGCCAGTGCACGCGGCATTCGCAGCGGCGATGTGGTGCGCGTGTTCAATGCGCGAGGTCAAGTGCTGGCGGGCGCGGTGGTTTCCGATAACTACATGCCCGGCGTGATTCGCATCCATGAAGGTGCATGGTACAACCCGGATCGCGGCGGCGAGATTGGCGCGCTGTGCAAATATGGCAACCCTAACGTGCTAACGCTGGATATTGGCTCCTCGCAGCTGGCGCAGGCGACTAGCGCGCATACCGCGATTGTGAATATAGAGAAGTATCAGGGTGAAGTTGCAGCGGTTAGCGCGTTTAGCGGTCCCACCGAGATGATCGCGAAATGTGACTACATTCCAAAACCTGAAGAAGCGAGTGCCAGCTGATGTCCGGACACTTAACCCCTCAACATTACGCTTGCTTGTATAGCTGGTTCGCCGGGCTGTTTGCCCGCGAACTGGATGACCAGCATCTGGCGCAGTTGCAGAGCCCGGATGTGGCACTGTGGCTGGAACATATGGCGACACACCCTTCACTGCAGGATGCGGTGCTGGCGTCACGTAATAGCATTGCGGCGCTGAACCTGCGCCCGGATGCGCGTCTGGAACTGGCGGCAGATTTTGCAGGCCTGTTCCTGATGTCACCCAGGCAGGCTGCGCTGCCTTATGCGTCCTGCTATCAGCAGGATAATGCGCGCTTTAACCAGGCGGCTTGTGAAGAGATGCAGCTGTTATTACTGCAGGCTGGTTTAGAGCGCGACCAGGCATTTCGTGAGCCGGAAGATCATCTGGCGATTTGCCTGGAGTTGTTGAGCCATTTGAGTTTCGCGGCTAGCGAAAATGGGCCGAATGCAGCTGCCTGTTTGGTGCTGCGTGACAAGGCACTGAACCTATTGTGGAGTTGGCTGCCCGCGTTCACCACACACTGTGTTGAACATGATCCCTTTGGATTTTATGCCGCACAAAGCCAGCTGCTGCTGGCGATTGTCGCGCTTGATAGCAGAGATTAACCCCCGCAAAGCAGGCGCAATATTGTACCGCGTTGCGCCTGCGCTTTACTTCCCCACCAATCTCCGCCACTTTGCTCCTTCATCGCATTGTGGAGCCTGGCATGTTAATCCATCCAACTGATACTCTGACTTTCTCGGGCAATCCGCGTCAGGCTGAGCTGCGTCAGCGCCTGCTGGAGCCGGATGCGCCGAAAGTGATTGCCGCTGCGTTAGCGAAACAGCTGGACCGTGAAACCTTCACGCATCGCCATGCAGCTGGGCAGCTTTTCTGTTTGAAACAGGGATTAATGACGGTGAAAACGCCGTCCGGTATTTTCGCCAATCCGCCGCGACTGGTTGGCTGGATTCCGCCCTACTTTGAACATGCGATCATTGGGCCGGGCCCGGTGCTTGGCTGGACGGTATTGGTTGACGACGCGCTGGCCGCGCCGTTGCCAGATCATCCGGTCCTGCTCTCCTGCCCGTCGGTGCTGGAGCCGCTGGCTGAAAGGCTGGCAACCTTGTCGCCCGATCACTGGGGCAGCGCGCGCTACAATCGCCTGAGCGAGGTGTTTCTGGATGAGTTATATGAATCGACCGAACATCCACTGACGTTACCGTTGCCGGCACAACCGCGCTTGCTGCAGATTGCACGCCTGTTGATGGACGATCCCTCCGATACCCGCACCGGGCCAGAACTGGCGCACTGGGCGGGACTCAGCCCGCGCAGTTTGAGCCGTCATTGGGCCAGCGCGGTGGGAATGAGTTTGACGCGATATCGCCAGGTTTCACGTTTACTCAAATCACTGGAAGGATTAGCGGCAGGCAAAAGTGTGCAGCAAGTGGCATGGCAGGTCGGATTCGATAGCGTTAGCAGCTATATCAGCGCTTTTCGCAGCGCGTTTGGTTCAACGCCCGGCAAATATTTTACGCCGCCAGTCGATTCTGCGGATGCAAAAACAGCAAGCTAGCAGGCCCATCTATCTCCGGCAAGGTGTGCTGATATTTACGCCGGAACGCGCCGGGCGGCAGATCGAACATGCGGCGGAAAGTGCGGCAATAAGTTTGCTGCGAGTCGAAGCCATATTTAATGGCGATATCCATCAGCGGCATGTTGCTGTTCAACAGCGCGATCACCGAGGCCGTTAACTTGCGCTCGCGAATGTAGGTGCCAAGCGCGACGCCGGTGTAACTGCGAAACAGCCGCTGCAGATGCCACTGCGAATACCCGGCGCGACGTGCTACGGTTTCCAGAATGAGTTTCTGCTCAATGTTATCCTCAATCCAGAGCATCAGTTGCTGCATAAAGGCGGCGTGCATATCCATCTTTCCTCCTGATGTCGAAATGAAAACAGTGATAACGATAAATCGTCGCACATCCCGTAGCGGCGCGATTTATCGCACAATGAATTACGCCGCTACGATCAGTGCGCTCTGAAATTTCGGTTTTCAGCAATTAACTGACAAGCATTATAAGAAGACGTTAGCTGGCTATGTGATGCTCAAAAGCCAATAAATAACGATAACTCGCCAATTTGGCGCTTTATCATTCAGGCCGAATATTTCATCATCCCTGCTGATAAAGAGAATGGAGAACGCAATGAAAGGAATTTACCCCGCGCAGGAGAGCGATTTCGAGGCGATAACCACGGTGTGGGAAGCGTCGGTGCGGGCGACGCATCATTTCCTGCAAGATGCGGATATCCGCGCTCTGCGCCCGCTGGTGCGCGAGCAATATTTGCCGATGGTTGAGCTGCGTATTTATCGCGATGAAGAGCAGAGCATTGTCGGTTTTCTCGGCGTGGCGGAAAATCGGCTGGAGATGTTGTTTGTCGCGCCGCAAGTGTTTGGTCTGGGCATAGGCAAACAGCTGCTGCGCTACGCCATCGAACAACTGAATGTCAGCGAACTGGATGTGAACGAGCAGAATCCGCAGGCGCTAAGTTTCTATCAGCATCAGGGATTTGTTATCACCGGCCGCTCGCCACTAGATGGACAGGGAAATCCTTTTCCGCTGCTTCATCTGCGCTATGCGCAGTGAATTAAATAGTCGCACCCATTGAGAGGCGATAATGCAGGTCGACCTGCTCGATGGTGGGCTGCTGGTTGATTTTTTTCAGGATGATCTCCGTCGCCACTTTTCCCATCTCAAAGCGCGGCGTGATGACGCTGGCTAAGCGTGGCGTGGTTGCCTGGCCGATCTCCAGCCCGTGAAAACCGGCAATCGCCATCGCTTGCGGCACGGCAATGCGCGCCGCCTGGCACTCCTGCAGCACGCCGACCGCCAGATCATCATTGGTACAAAGAATCGCATCCATCTCCGGATAGAGCTGGCGCGCCAGCGTCATCATGCCAGTGCCAATCGATACCGATGAGACCTTGTTCGGCACAATCCGCCCTGCGGGCAAACCGGCCGCTTCAACCGCATCGCGATAACCGGCGTAACGTTGCTCATCACGACGATCGGACATCGAACCAAAGTAGATAACGCGCTGTTTGCCGCTGGCCAGCAGCATCGCCGTCATATCGTAGCCGGCGCGATAGTTATCGAAGCCAACATTGATGCGTCCGCGTGCTTCGGTCAATCCCATCACTTCTGCCACCGGAATGTTGGCAGCGTTAAGGTATTTTTCCGCGCGTACGGTGTGCACTGATTCGGTCAGTATCAGCCCTTTGATGTTAAAGGCTAAAACCGTGGCGATCTGCTCCTCTTCACGTTGCGCGTTGTAGTCGTAATTGACCACCAACGTTTGATAGCCGTGCGCGCTAGTCACCGATTCAATGCCCGCCAGCAGGTCGGCAAAGATTTGATTATTAAAGGAAGGAATCAACACGCCGATGCGCGGTGGGTTCTGTTTGGTCGCCGCGACATTATCGGTATCCGCCACGTAGCCAATTTCGGCAATCACGCTGGCGATCTTCTCCGCCGTTTCCGTTTTGACCTTTTCCGGCGTGCGCAGATAGCGACTTACCGTCATTTTGGTGACGCCCGCCAGGGTAGCAATATCGTCCAGAGTGATGCGCTGCGTTTTCATTACGGCGTCCGCAAAGAGGGGCTGAGAATCAACGTATTATGCCCGTTGCCTGTTAAAAAATGAAACGCGGCCGTGCGCTCAGTCGGGTGAAATATAATCGGCAAAGCGCCGTGCATAACAGAATGAAAATTCCAATAAAAAGCAAACTTTGCAATGTCCTTACAAAGTGAACTGATGAAAAACCTATCATTTCATTAGGCTATAAACATGCCCCTGACGACTTATTCAGCAATTTTCGCAACCCTCTTCACACTTTTCGGAAAAAATGATCCAAAAACCATCATTTAGAACATATATTCCAACACGAAGACCTCGCGTGAATAAAAGTTGAACATCTAAACCTACACCACCCTCTTTCTGAACAAGCAACGTTCAGGCCGTAGAGACAAGGGGCTATAACAATGGATACCAGGCAAAAACGCTACAACATGAAGTATGTCATTCTCTGCTGTACTGTCGCGGCATTCGGCGGTCTGCTGATGGGATATGACTCTTCAATTATCTCCGGTGCAATCGAACCCTTAAGTGAATATTTCCAGTTATCGCCCGCTGAAACCGGCTGGGCCGTTTCCAATATCCTGCTCGGCAGTTTGATCGGCTGCTTTATGGCACCGCGCCTCAGCGACAAACTGGGACGCAAAAAATCCCTCGCCATCACCGCCCTGCTGTTTACCGTTTCGGTGATCGGGACGGCGCTGGCGCATAACTTCACTGTATTCGTCATTTTCCGCATGATTGGCGGATTAGCGATTGGCCTGGCCTCGGTGATTTCGCCTATCTATCTGGCGGAGCTGTCGCCTTCCAGGTTTCGTGGCCGTACTACCGCGCTGTATGCGGTGTGCTGCGTCGGCGGACAATCGGTGGTGTTACTGACTAACTACTTCATCACCAAATCCACCTTGCCTGACGTGATGATCAATATGGGCTGGCGCTACATCCTCGCCACGGCGCTGGTGCCGTGCGCGCTGTTTATCCTGTTCATCGCCTTTATCCCGGAATCGCCGCGCTGGAACGTGCTGAAAGGCAAGTACGATGAAGCGCTGGATACGCTGACCAAAATCTCAAACCGCGAGCATGCCGAGAGCGTGTTCAATGAAATCAAACATTCGTTTTCTGATAAAACCGCGCATCAGCACAAATCGCGTCTGCGTCTGGATAAAACCACCATTCCACTGCTGATCGTCGGTATCGGTTTGGCGGTGGGTAACCAGATCAGCGGCATCAACGTGATTCAGTACTTTGGGCCAACCTTGCTGAAAAACGTCGCGGGCAGCACGGACTCAGCGCTGCTGCAAACCTTCTGGCTGTCGATTTGTCAGTTCATTGGCGTGCTGGCGGGGATGATGCTAATCGATAAAGTTGGTCGTCGTAAGCTGCTGCTGCTGGGGGCCATCACCTCCTGCGCGTGCCTGACCTACTCCTTCATCGCCTTCTATTACCACCTGCCGGGCATGCTGGCGGTGATTGGCCTGTTCGCGTACATGATTTTCTTCGGTATGACGTGGGGCCAGATCGTCTGGACGGTACTGGGCGAAGTGTTCCCAACTGAGATTCGTTCGATTTGCGTGGGGATTTCCATCTGCGCGATGTCGATGGCCAACTTTGTTATCAGCAGCACCTTCCCGATCATGAACAGCAGCCCGATGCTGCTGGATATATTCCACGGTGGCTTCCCGCTGTTGCTGTTCGCGATTTTCTCGCTGGGGATGTACTTCTTCACCTTCCGCTATCTGCCAGAAACCGCCGGCGTGTCGCTTGAGAAGATTCATGCGCTGGTACTGCGTAAATTTAACGCTGAAGCAGATCTGCCGAAGACGACGTCCACTGCGAAAGCGAGTGGGTCGTTTGATATTCCGAGGCATTAAAGCATTTGGTCGCCATCAATGGCGACCCTACGGGATCATTGATGGCGCCTGTTTAATTCAGGCGCTCATACTGCTCAATCACCGCCAGCGCTAAGCCGTTGGCCGGATCGATACGCAGCGGCAGGAAATGCAGCGCGGTGTGGGCAAAGGTAAAGGCCAGCGTACCGGCCTGCGCCGCCTGTTGCACCGCCTGCACGAACGCCGGCTGCGCATTCCACGGCCCATCAATAATGATGCTGGCCGGATTCACCAGCTGCATCACCTGACTCAACGCGTTGCCCAAATGGGTGCCCGCCTGCGTCATCACCTCTTTCAGGATTTCCGGCTCGCTATCACCATTCTGCCAACGCAGGCCCGGCTTGCGTTTTGCCAACTGCTGCTGAATGGCCGGTTTGCTCACCAGCGTTTCCAGACAACCTAAGCGTCCGCAGCTACAACGTTCGCCGTTGGGTTGCACCGTAAGATGGCCGATCTCACCCGCCGTCCAGCTGCTGCCGGTAAACACTTCGCCCTGCTCGACCAGCGCGCCGCCCAAGCCTTCTGAGATACGCAGATAGAAATGGCTTTGCGACTTATTCAGTTCGAGTTGCTGCACCGAGAGCAGCGCGGCGGCTTTGACGTTATTCATGATGCGCAGCGGCAGCGGCATCTCGTGGCTGAGGATGGTCATCACATCCACATTCTGCCAGCCAAGATGGGCGGAAAAATGCACCCAGCCACGATGGGGATCGATGATACCGGGGAAGCCAATCGCCACGCCGAGCAGCTCGGGATGCGCCGCGTGCAAGGTCTGACACACTTCCACCAGCTCATGCAGTAATTGCTCAGGATCGCTGGTTTCCGTGCGCCAGGTTTGCTCGGCAATCACCTGCGAGTAGTAGTCGCACACGCGCCAGTGAATCGCCTGGCGCTCCACCATGATGCCGGCGCTTTTCAGCTTTTCCGCGCGCAGCGAGATTTCGATTTTAGGGCGGCCGGCTGAAGCGACGCTAACCGGGCCGAGCTCATTGATCAGCCCGGCTTCCAGCAAATCATCGACAATCAGTGAAACGGTGTTTTTGCTCAGCTCGAGCGCTAATGCCAGATCCTGGCGGGAGGTGATGCGGGTGGTGCGCAGTTGCGTCATCACCCGCTTCAGGTTGTTCAGACGAAGTAGTGCTGGACCTTTACCGGCTGCTTTCATAGCACTCCTCAATACTCATCACCGCGCACACGGCTGCGATAACTTTCCCAGTCAAAGCGCACCCACAAGCTGTTGCCGAGGCGCATACGATCCATCACGCGTTCACCCAACAGCGAATTCATGCCCGCCGGATCGAGGTTCGATAACATGCCGGTCGGGCGTTTCGACGATGAGCGGCGATCAACAATCTGATTGATGATCACTTTTTCATAGCGCGATTCGCTCTGCATGCCGATCTCATCGATCACCAGCAGATCCACATGGCTGAGATCGTGCAGCAGGCGCTCTTCGGTTAAATCGCTGCCGCCGCTGAAAGTGCCCTTCATGCTCGACATCAAGTCGGCCACGGTGACAATCAGCACGCTTTTACCGCGAATAATCAGATCGTTACCAATCGCTGCAGCAAGGTGGTTTTTACCGGTGCCGGGACGGCCAGAGAAAACAAAACTGGAGATGCTATTTTCAAATCCGGCGGCGTATTCGCGCGCCATCGCCAGCGCTTTACGCTGCCCATCATTTTCCACGCGATAGTTGTCGAACGAGCAGTTCATGTGCAGCTCGCGGATGCCCGAGCGCCCCATGATGCGCTGCATTTTCATCGCGCGGTTTTCCCGCACAATCGCTTCCGAGCGCAAACGGCCCTGCTCCTGATTCCAGGCCAGCAGCTCCGCGCCGTTTTTGAATTTCGGCTGCACTTCGGACGGCATCATCTTTTTCAGGCGGCTAAAAAGATCGTTCGGCGTTTTCATTACTCACCTCGGAATCCATCGGGAATATCGTAATCAGTATTGCTGATTTGCGTGAGATCGCGCTTTGGCTGCCCGCCATTGGCGGCGCGATTCATCTGCACGCTGCGCGCTAACTTCTGCTGCCACTGCACATGGTGGAACAAACGGCCTTCCGCCTGCCAGTACGCCACAAACGTGGCCAGCTCGGCGGCAGTAACGGCTTCACTCAACGCCACGCCCCAGATGGCGGCCTGACGTTGAAAATCGCTGTCCGGCTGCCAGCCTTCATACATCGCGAACTTGCCAACCGGTGTAGCGATAGGCGCGCTATCGGTCTGAAACAGACTCTCATCCAGCGTGACATCATTGGGCTGCTGCGTGGCGGCTTCCAGCGCCAGCAGCTGCGCCAGACGCTGCGGCGTAAGCGCATAAAATGCCGGCGTATTGTTATGCAGCACCGCCAGCGTGCCGTTATCGGCCTGCTGCAGCACGGCGAGCGGGTCATGGCAGAAGCCATCCAGCCCCACCAACGTTGAAGATAAGATTTTGACTGACATGAAGAAACCTGACGTTAACCAGCATGGTGCGCCGGGTGGTTAATTCAGCCCGACGTAATACGCTCAGTGTAACTGTTTTAGCGCGGCGGATCGCGCGCGATTTAGAAGCTGGCGCTGACGCCAAGGCTGTAGATGAACTGCTCACCGCTGCTCACCGCACCGGTTTGCGCGAAGGAAGCAAAGGCAGCCATATTTTGCCCCAACGGCATATTGGCACCGACGCTGACATCCACCCAATTGTTTTCCCGGCCATTCATGTCGTCAGCGTGTTCACGGGTGGGTGAAGGCAGCTCTTCATTCACCAGATGGCTGTAGCTCACCTGTGCCCACGGCGATATCCAGCCAAAGCTGGAATCCACGCGCCAGCCGAGCGAGGCAATATGCTCGGCATTATTGCTGTCCACGCGTTCACACTTCGGGCAGCTCAAAGTCGAATCATCTACCGCAAACTGCGCCACCGGCCCGGTGCTCACCGCTTCACTCATCGGCATCGACCAACCGGCCGAATAGCGATTCACAAAGGGCGCGGCGCCAACGCTGGCGGTTTCATTGTGCATCACCATCGCGAAGTCGTTCGGCGAATTGAGCGCAGCGTCAAACAGGTTGGCATCGGGGTTTTCTGTCAACATCAGATGATTACTGGAAATTTTTTCAGCAAGTATTGCGTTGTAATCGGGCGCGCTATTCTGGCTGGATTGATCAAAGGCATAGGCATTCCCGGCCAGAAAAAATAGCCACCAACCGCTAAAAGCCAGCGCAATTTTGTGCTGGCCTGTCCGCTGACTTTTCTGCAACATTAAGGACTCCTGACGAGCCGGGAAGAGAGGGGCGTTTAGGTTTTATAAGATCTATATCGGCGCCCGTTGTATAACTATTAATCGAATTTGCTATACGTCAAGGGATCTATCGCTATTTCATATGCTAAGGGAGTGATGCAATGCAGCGTTGTGGCTGGGTAACTGAGGATCCACTGTATCTGGCGTACCACGATCAAGAGTGGGGCGTGCCGCAGACCGATAAGCGAGTCTTATTTGAAATGGTCTGTCTGGAAGGCCAACAGGCGGGGCTTTCATGGATTACCGTGCTGAAAAAACGCGAAAATTACCGCCGCGCCTTCCATGAATTCGATCCTGATGCCGTGGCGTTGATGGATGAAAGCGACATGGAACGTCTGATGCAAAATGCGGGACTGATTCGCCATCGCGGCAAGCTGGAGGCAATCATCAACAATGCGCGCGCATTGCTGGCGCTGGAAGCCACCGGAGAGGACTTTTCGCGCTTTATCTGGTCTTTTGTCGACCATACGCCGATTTTGCACCGTTACGCGAATTATAAAGACGCGCCAACCACCTCCGAGCCCGCCATTGCGCTCTCTAAAGCACTTAAGAAGCGTGGTTTTAAATTCGTCGGTCCCACAACCTGCCACTCATTTCTACAGGCTTGCGGCTTAATTAACGATCATCAAACCAGCTGTTTCTGCCATCCTGATAATCTTTAAAGCAAAAGTTTACAAATTAAGACTGACCCTCACGCATTTCCCCATAATTGAACGGCATAATAGTGCCGTTTTGGGGCTTTTCCCCGTTTAAATCTGTGAGGGATTTTTCATGAATAAGCGTATTTTGGCGCTGACCTTGTTATTGAGCGGCAGCCTGGCGCTGTCGGGTTGTACCACCAATCCGTATACCGGCGAATCGCAGGCGGGCAAATCGGGCATCGGTGCCGGCTTAGGTGCGGTGTTAGGCGCGGGCGTGGGCGTGCTGTCGTCGTCGAAGAAAGATCGCGGTAAAGGCGCGCTGATTGGCGCGGCATCCGGTGCGGCACTGGGCGGCGGCGCGGGTTATTACATGGATGTGCAGGAAGCGAAACTGCGCGACAAAATGCGCGGCACCGGCGTCAGCGTGACGCGTCAGGGCGACAACATCGTGCTCAACATGCCAAATAACGTCACCTTTGATTCCAACAGCAGCAACCTGAAACCGGCGGGCGCTAACACCCTGACCGGCGTCGCGATGGTACTAAAAGAGTATCCAAAAACCGCCGTGAATGTGGTGGGCTACACCGACAGCACCGGCACGCGCGCGCTGAATATGCGCCTGTCACAGCAGCGTGCTGACAGCGTCGCCAGCGGTCTGATTCTGCAGGGCGTGGCGCAGAACCGCCTGCGTACTCAGGGTTTAGGCCCGGATAATCCGGTCGCCAGCAACAGCACTGAAGACGGTAAAGCACAGAACCGTCGCGTTGAGATCACCCTCAGCCCGCTGAGCTAAAAGTAAAGCCGATCTGCGCCAGCAGGTCGGCTTTTATCACTCTTTTTCGCCACTTTTGACGCCACCTTTGTCAGAAAAAGCTAAAAAATTCGTAACTGATAGAGCCGCCTTTTCCTTTATGCTAGCGTGATCAAAAATTGATCAATGGGACGCTATCATGTCACTGAAAGCCATCGCCGCTACCCTTGGCCTCTCTGTTACTACCGTGAGCCGGGCGCTAAATGGCTATGACGATGTAGCGGCCGTCACGCGCAAACGCATTGAAGATGAAGCGCAAGCGCGCGGTTATCGTCCCAACGATGCGGCCCGTCGCCTGAAAACCGGGCGCGCCAATGCGGTTGGACTGCTCTTTCCCATCAGCCACGCCTCGCTCAATGACAGCTACTACAGCCAAATGCTGCTGACGCTGGATCAACGTCTCGCGCAGCACGATATTGATCTGCTGTTGCTACCCGATAAGCCGCAGGAGCTGCAACGCAAGCTGATTCGCATGCTGCGCAGCGGCGCCATCGATGCCCTGATTTTAACCCACACCATGCCGCAGGATGCGCGTTTGCAACGCCTGCAACAGAAAGGTTTCCGCTTCCTGACGCTGGGTCGCAGCGAGCTGCCGCAGCCGTACGCGTGGATTGATTACGATAATCACGCCGGTACTTTTCTCGCGGCACAACACTGCCTGCAACAAGGGTGGCCGCGTCTGGCCTATCTCGGCAGTAACGAAACGGCGACTTACATCCTCGATCGCCGCCAGGGTTTCATTGATGCACTGATTCAGCATCAGGCGCCGGTCGATCAATCCCTGATGGCCGCGCTACCCGCCACGCGCCGCTCCGGCTATCAGCAAACCAATGTCTGGCTGGCCCAAGGCGATGCGCCGCAGGCGATCATCACCGATTGCAGCACGCTGGGTGAAGGAGCCGCGATTGCGCTGCAGCAAGCGGCCCGCCTCAAGGGCGCGCAGGCGATTCCGCTGTATGTGTATGATGGATTGCCGCCCGATTCGATTGTCGATCAGCCGGTGAACACCATTCTGCAATCATCCCAGCAGCACATTGGCGAGCGCATCGCCGAAATGGTGCTGCAACTGCTGGATGATGCGCCGCTGAGCGAGCTGCAAACGCTCTGGCAACCGGTGCTGCGACTCACTTCAGACACGCAATGATTGCGACTGGCCTGAGCTGTGTTAGTCTTCGCCTGTTTCTTTTCAGCAGGTGTAAGCAATGAAAACCAGGCCGCCACGAGCCACAATCAGTGACGTTGCCCGTACGGCAAAAACCGGTAAAACCAGCGTTTCCCGCTATCTGAATGGCGAAGTGAATCTGCTCTCGCCCGATCTCAAAGCCCGTATCGAACAGGCCATCGCCGAACTCAACTATCGTCCCAGCCAGATGGCGCGTGGACTGAAACGCGGCCGCACGCGTTTGATTGGTCTGATCATTGCCGACATCACCAATCCTTACTCGGTTGACGTGTTGAGCGGCATCGAAGCGGCGTGCCGTGCGCAGGGCTTTACTCTGCTGATGTGTAACACCAACAACGAAGTCGATCTCGAACAGCATTACCTGCAACTGCTCAGCAGCTATCAGGTGGAAGGCATTGTGGTGAATGCCGTGGGCATGCATGAAGAAGTCCTTAATCGCCTGCAACAGTCGATGCTGCCAATGGTGTTGATCGACCGTAAAATTCCCGATTTCGCCTGCGATATGGTGGGGCTCAACAACGTTGAAGCCTCCACAATTGCGACTCAACATTTGCTGGATAACGGCTATCAAGCCCTGCTCTTCCTGAGCGAGCCACTTGGCAGCGTCAACACCCGACGTGAACGTCTGCGCGCCTTCTACGACACGGTGAACAGCGCGCCACAGATTGCGGCAGAGAATGCCGAAGTGGCGCTGCATCAGCCCGACGCGCTGGAAAAACAGCTGCGCGCGTTCCACCAGCGCCATCCTGACAAACGCTGTGCGGTGATCGCCGCCAACGGCGCGCTGACCTTGCAAGTGGCGCGCGCGCTGCAGCGCCTTGAGCTGCGCTGGGGCGAAGCGATTGGCCTGCTGGGCTTTGACGAACTGGAATGGGCGGCGCTGGCGGGCGTTGGCATCACCACGCTGAAGCAGCCCACCTGGCAGATTGGCTACGCCGCGCTGGAACAAGTCATTGCACGCATTGAAGGCAGCGAGCAATCGATCAGCGAACAGCTCTTCTCCGGCGAGCTGATCGTGCGCGGCTCCAGCCAGCCGCTGCGCTAACCTCCCCTTTTATGGCTCACTTCGTGAGCATGATCATAATTTCACGGTCTGCCTCTTCTCTTTGGAACCGGTTCCATTTAGGTTTTTTATAACGAATGGGATGTGGTCATGCCCGGAGAAACGTGATGAAACCAGAAATTATTGTTGTAACTGCCGCATACGGCGCGCAGAAAGTAGCGGAATTGGGTGGCCAGACCGCGCTGTTGCCGCTGATCAAACAGGCGGGCGCGGATGGCGTCGAAATCCGTCGCGAGCTGTTCAACGAAAACGAACTCTGCCTGCTGCACGGACTCGGCAATGCGATTTCCCAGCATCAGCTGAGCGCCAGCTATTCCGTGCCGGAAGCGCTGTGGCTGGATGATGGCGCGCTGAATCCGCGTCTGGCGCAATTCCTGCAGGAGGCCGAACAAATCGGCGCTAAGCGCCTGAAAGTGGCGCTCGGTCATTTTGTGGAGCTCGATGCCAGTGCGCTGCGCGCTGTGTTGAACGCCTCAACGGTGACGCTGGTGGTGGAGAACGATCAAACCCCGGACAGCAAACTGGCGCCGATGCTGCGCTTCTTCCATCAGGCTTGTGATGCCGCATTGCCGCTGGATATGACCTTCGATATGGGCAACTGGCAGTGGACCGGCGAAGACGGTTTGCAAGCCGCCGCGCAACTCAGCCGCTACGTTAGCTACATCCACGTTAAAACGGCGGTGCCGCACGGTGAGACTTTCCGCGCTATCGCGCTGGATCAGGCCGACGATAGCTGGCGCTCGCTGCTGAACGCGCTGCCAACCGACGCACCGCGCGGCATCGAATTCCCGCTGGAAGGCGCGGATTTGCTGGCGGTCACGCGCCATTACGTTGACCTGCTGCGTGCAGCGTAAGGAGCCGATGATGACGCATAAAACGCTGGATGTGGTGACGATTGGCGAAGCGATGGCGATGTTTATCGCCCAGCAAACCGGCGATCTCGCCGCAGCGGAAGGCTTCGTCAAACGCATCGCCGGTGCCGAACTCAACGTGGCGATTGGCCTGGCGCGTCTCGGTTTGCAGGTCGGTTGGGTGAGCCGCGTCGGCGACGACAGCTTTGGTCGCTTCACGCTGCAGCAGCTGGAAAAAGAGAGCGTCGATCACCGCTGCGTCACCACCGACGCACGCTATCGTACCGGTTTCCAGCTCAAATCCCGCGTCGATGACGGCTCCGATCCGGAAGTGGAATATTTCCGCAAAGGCTCCGCCGCCAGCCATCTGTCGCCCGACGATTTCAACGATGACTACTTTGGCAGCGCGCGCCATCTGCATCTAAGCGGCGTGGCGGCGGCGATCTCCGACAGCTCACTTGCCCTGGCGCAACATGCGGCAAAAGAGATGCGCGCGCGGGGCAAAACCATCTCCTTCGATCCCAATCTACGCCCGGTGTTATGGCGCAGCGAAGAGGAGATGCGTAAGCAGCTCAATCATTTAGCGGAATACGCCGATTGGGTGCTGCCAGGCGAAAAAGAGGGTTTGATTCTTACCGGCTATCGCCAGCCGGAAGCCATCGCCGATTTCTACCTCGATAAAGGGGTAAAAGCGGTGGTGATCAAAACCGGTGGCGACGGCGCCTGGTACAAAACCGCTGACGGCCAGCAAGGCCAGGTCGCACCGATTCGTGTCGAGAACGTGGTCGATACTGTCGGTGCCGGCGACGGTTTTGCTGTTGGGCTGATCAGCGCGTTGCTCGAAGGAAAATCTCTGCCGCAGGCGATTCTGCGCGGTAATAAAATCGGTTCGCTGGCGATTCAGGTCGCTGGCGACAGCGAAGGCCTGCCGACGCGCGCGGCGTTGGGTGATTATTGATATTCACGACAGTCGATGCGTTTTTGTAGGGTCGCCATTTATGGCGACCTCCCGACAAAGATTTAAAAAATATCTGTACCTACTACAACTATATTGCGAGGCGCATCCCCTAAATGCGCCCACCTCAACCAGAGGAGTCACCCATGAAATCGCAGACAATCGCGCCAAAACGCTGGTGGTTTATCATGCCCATCGTGTTTATCACTTACAGTCTGGCGTATCTGGACCGGGCGAACTTCAGCTTCGCCTCTGCCGCAGGGATAAATGACGATCTTGGCATCACCAAAGGCATGTCATCGCTGCTGGGCGCTCTGTTCTTCCTCGGCTACTTCTTCTTCCAGATTCCCGGTGCGCTGTATGCCGAACGTCGCAGCGTGAAGAAGCTGATTTTCTGGTGCCTGATTTTATGGGGCGGCTGCGCCTCGCTGACCGGCGTGGTCAGCAACATCCCGATGCTGGCGGCGATCCGCTTTGTGCTCGGCGTGGTGGAAGCGGCGGTGATGCCAGCGATGCTGATCTACATCAGCAACTGGTTTACCAAATCCGAGCGTTCGCGCGCCAATACCTTCCTGATCCTCGGTAATCCGGTCACGGTGCTGTGGATGTCGGTGGTCTCCGGCTATCTGATTGAATCCTTTGGCTGGCGCGAGATGTTTATCATTGAAGGCATTCCGGCGGTGATCTGGGCGGTTGCCTGGTGGTTCCTGGTGCAGGACAAACCAGCCCAGGCCAAATGGATGAGTGAAAGCGAGAAAGCCGCGCTGCAGGCGCAACTGCAAAAAGAGCAGGAAGGCATTAAAGCGGTACGTAATTATGGTGAAGCGTTCCGTAATCGCAACGTGATCCTGCTGTGCCTGCAATATTTTGCCTGGAGCATCGGCGTGTACGGTTTCGTGCTGTGGCTGCCGTCCATTCTGCGTAACGGTTCGCAGATGGGCATGGTGGAAGCCGGTTGGCTGTCAGCGGTGCCGTATCTGGTGGCGACCATTGCGATGATCGTGGTGTCGTGGGCCTCCGATAAAACCCAGAACCGTAAACTGTTTGTCTGGCCGCTGCTGCTGATTGGCGCACTGGCGTTCCTTGGTTCGTACCTGGTCGGTTCCAGTAACTTCTGGCTGTCGTATACGCTGCTGGTGATTGCCGGTGGTGCGATGTATGCGCCGTACGGTCCGTTCTTCGCCATCATTCCGGAGATGTTGCCGCGCAACGTCGCCGGTGGTGCGATGGCACTGATCAACAGCATGGGCGCACTCGGTTCCTTCGTTGGATCGTGGATTGTAGGCTATCTTAATGGCGCGACCGGTTCGCCTGCCGCCTCCTACATTTTCATGGGTGCTGCGCTGTTGGCCTCGGTCTGGCTGACGTTGATCGTCAAACCGGCGCAGAATAAAACATCGCCGCCGATGCATGGCGCAAAGCACGCGTAATCAATTCGGGAGGCCTCAAGGCCTCCTCACCATTTCATAGGGAGCAAAAGATGAAACCTGCTGTGATTCTTTATAAGAGCCTGCCAGATGACCTGCGCACCAAGCTGGATGCCCATTTCACCGTCACTGAAGTGCATGATATTTCCCCGGAAACTATCCAGAAACACGCGGCGCAGTTCGAACAGGCGCAAGGTTTGCTCGGCTCTGGCGGCAAAGTGGATGGCGAGCTGCTGGCCAAAATGCCCGCGCTGCGCGCCTGCTCCACCGTGTCGGTGGGTTACGATAACTTCAACGTTGATGCGCTGAATCAACGCAAAGTGCTGCTGATGCACACACCAACCGTGCTGACCGAAACCGTCGCCGATACCATGATGGCGCTGGTTCTGAGCACCGCGCGTCGCGTGACCGAGCTGGATAAGTGGGTCAAAGCCGGCGAGTGGAAAAAGAGCATCGGCCCGGATCATTTCGGCATTGATGTGCACCACAAAACCCTCGGCATTCTCGGTATGGGCCGCATCGGCCTGGCGCTGGCGCAGCGTGCGCACTTTGGCTTCGGCATGAACATTCTCTACAACGCGCGTCGTCAGCATGAAGAAGCGGAAACCCGCTTTGGTGCGCGAGCCTGCGATCTGGAAACCTTGCTGAAAGAGAGTGATTTTGTCTGCATCAGCCTGCCGCTGACCGAACAGACGCACCATATGATTGGCGCGGCGCAGCTCAAGTTGATGAAGCCAAGCGCAATTCTGATCAACGCCGGTCGCGGTCCGGTAGTGGATGAGCAGGCGCTAACAACGGCCCTGAAAGACGGCACCCTCCACGCCGCCGGTCTGGATGTGTTCGAAGTTGAGCCGGTGCCTGCCGATGCCGAGATTTTGACGCTGCCGAACGTGGTGGCGCTGCCGCACATCGGTTCCGCCACCCATGAAACCCGTTACGGCATGGCGCGCGACGCGGTAGATAACCTGATCGCCGCCCTGAGTGGCAAAGTCGAGAAAAACTGCGTTAACCCGCAGATCCAGGGCTAAGCTTGCTGCTTTACCCATTGCGCCTGCCAGCGGCGGGCGCTATGGTGGTTCCCCATTCGATTTCACAACGTTTTAACTTCCTATGTCCTTTTCTCAGTTCGGCGACAAATTTACTCAACACTCCGGCATCTCACGTCTGATGGAAGACATGGGTGAAGGCCTGCGCACGCCCGGCACCATCATGCTTGGCGGCGGTAATCCGGCGCAGATCCCGGCGATGAATGACTATTTCAACCAGTTGCTGATGCAGATGCATCAGGACGGCAAGCTGAGCGAAGCGCTGTGCAACTACGATGGTCCGCGCGGCAAAGCGCTGCTGCTGGATGCGCTGGCGAAGATGCTGCGTGACGAACTTGGCTGGCCATTAACCGCGCAAAATATTGCGCTGACCAACGGCAGCCAGAGCGCGTTCTTCTATCTCTTCAATCTGTTCGCCGGACGTCGCGCCGACGGCAGCAAAAAGCGCGTGCTGTTCCCGCTGGCACCGGAATACCTCGGCTACGCCGATGCCGGTCTGGAAGAGGATCTGTTTGTCTCCGCCAAGCCCAACATTGAGCTGCTGCCGGAAGGCCAGTTCAAATATCACGTCGATTTCGATCATCTGCCGCTGAATGATGATGTCGGCCTGATTTGCGTATCGCGGCCGACTAACCCAACCGGCAACGTCATCACTGATGACGAACTGCTGCAGCTGGATGCGCTGGCGCAGCAGCACGGCGTACCGCTGCTGATTGATAACGCCTACGGCGTGCCGTTCCCCGGCATCATCTTTAGCGAAGCACGTCCGCTGTGGAATCACAATACCATTCTGTGTATGAGCCTGTCTAAACTCGGCCTGCCAGGCGCACGTTGCGGCATTATCGTCGCCGATGAGAGCACAATCGCTGCGATTGGCAACATGAACGGGATTATCAGCCTGGCGCCGGGCAGCATCGGACCTGCCATTGCCAATGAGATGATTGTACGCGGGGATCTGCTGCGTCTGTCGGAAGAGGTGATCAAGCCGTTCTATCAGGCGAAAGTGAGCGAGACAATTGCGATTCTGCGCCGCTATCTGCCAGAAGATCGCTGCCTGATTCATAAACCCGAAGGCGCAATTTTCCTCTGGCTGTGGTTCCGCGATCTGCCGATCAGCACCGAAACGTTGTATCAGCGCCTGAAGGCGCGCGGTGTGCTGATGGTGCCCGGCCACTTCTTCTTCCCCGGCCTGGAACACGCATGGCCGCATACCCATCAATGCATGCGCATGAACTATGTGCCGGATGCGGAGAAGATTGAGCGCGCGGTGCAGATATTGGCGGAAGAATTGGAAAGCGCATTTAGCGATTAATCGGGCAGGTCGCCGATAATCGTGCGGTGTTCGGCCAGGTCGCCATAAATGGCGACCCTACGATCCCGCCGGCAACGACAGCTGGCACCACTGCGCCAGCTGCTGAATCGCCTGCTCCACTTCGGCATTCCAGCCAAAACCAGCGTTGAGTCGAAAACAGTGATCGTAGCGGTGATCCGTGGCAAAAATGTGCCCCGGCGCGATACCGATGCCCGCATTGCGCGCCTTGAGAAACAGCGCGCGCACATTCAATGCACCGATCGGCATTTCCACCCACAACACATAGCCGCCTTCAGGATCAGAAACCCGCGTACCCGGCGGGAAGTAGCGCAGCACCGCCTGACGCATATGCTGGATTTGATTCTTCAACTCACGCCGTAGCTTACGCAGATGCGCATCGTAGCCGCCGCTGCGCAGCAGTTCGGCAATCGCCGCCTGCGACAATACCGACGTGCCCATGCTGGTGGTGTATTTCAGCGAGGCGATTTTGCGCATGTAGTTGCTGCTGTGCACCCAGCCAATGCGAATGCCGGGCGCGACAGTTTTCGAGAAGCCGCTGCACAAAATAGCGTTCGGGCTGAAGGCGCGCATCGGGAACGGGCGGCGCTCGCCGAATGCGGTATCGCCGAAGATATCATCCTCAATGATCACCACATCGTTCTCGTCGGCCTGACGCGCAATATAAGCTTTCTGCTCGTTGGGAATGCTTTTGCCCAGCGGGTTATTGATGTTGTTGATAGTGAGATAGGCCTGCACCGCCTTACGCTTGAACAGCGCGGTGAGTTTCTCGACATTAACGTAGCCTTCCGGCCCGGCTTCTACCTCAATCACCCGCAGATTGAGGTTATGCAGCATCTGCAGCAGCACAAAATAGCAGGGTGATTCCACCGCGACGATATCGCCCGGCCGCGTAGTAGCGCGCAGCGCCAGCGAAATCGCTTCAATGCAGCCGTTAGTGATCAGGATGTCATCAGCGTTGATATTGCAGCCATAATCCACCGCGCGGCGTGCAATTTCATTTTTCAGCGGCGCATAGCCGGTGCCCTTCACGGTGTTGCCGAGCAGCGCCGGTTTGCTGTATCCCATCTGGCGCATCAGCAAACCAATCTTCTTCACCGGATAGAGTGAAATGTCGCCGTTGGCCAGATCCAGCCGCACGCGACAGTCTGAACCGAGCATCGCCAGATGCAGCTCGGTTTGCTCGTCGAGCGGCGCCACTTCGCGCGCTTGCTCGTTGATCACCGTGGGAAACGTTTTATTAGCAGGCCGCGGGGCGACAAAAAAACCGGACTTGGGACGCGCCACCGCGTAGTGCTCATCCTCAAGGGTACGTAATGTTTTCAGCGCGGTGGTCATGCTGACGCTGTACTGCGTCGCCAGCGTGCGCACCGATGGTAAACGGCTGTCGGGCGGCAGCGAGCCGCTGTGAATGGCTTGTTTTATCTGCTCTGCGATTTGACGGTAACGACTGCCCTGTTCCGTTTCACCCGCCATCTGTTCCACCCTATTTCGTCCGGATCTGTGCGTTTTCACCAGATTACATTCAAAGTACTTTAGGCTGCATTAGTTAATTGATAACCATACGCATTAGTTGCAGTGCCGCTTCCGACTAAAAAATTCATTCCGTAGCACCTTCGTGGCCCATTTCCCGTCTGTTGCCGCCAGCACGGCAACAGCGACTTTATTAGCCAAAGGATGAAGTGAAAATGAATAATCTGTCCACCGTGATGCGAGAGATGAGTGGATATCTCACCCCGACGATTATCGATTCTGCGCAACACTGTTCACGTCGTTTATTGGCCGCACTTCCCGACGCCGCGCACCCGGAAAATAACCGCGTGCTGCTGGCCTACGGCGGCGGCAAAGACAGCAGCTATATGGTGGCGTACGTACGCTACATTCAGGGGCTGATCTGGCAGCAGCACGGCAGCACCTTCCAGCTGCGCATTAGCACCAACCGTCATGCGGCGATGAACGACAGCGTGATGGAGAATATCGATCGCGTGTATCGCGCGCTGCACATCCCCGATGATGACTTTACCGAATGTCTGGTGACCGACGGCCTGCAAATCCGCCACTTTGATCGTCATTTACCGATGCCCGACAGCGTGCGCCAGCAGAATCGCAACGATGTGCTGATGAATGGCCATCGCTTCCGCGCCGATGCGCGCTCTACCTTTTGTAACGCCTGCAATCTCAGCATGGTGAACTCGTTTGGCCTGGCGGCACATTACGACGGCGGCGTTGATGTGATCATCACCGGCGATTCGCCGCAGGAACAAACCGCTTATCTGGCATGGGCGCGCCATCTTTCGCGGCTGTTTGATGCGCCGGTGGCGGATAAATCGCGCGGCTTTAGCGGCTTCCTGCAGACGCTGGATGGCGTGGCCGAGCGCTATTTCGCCGATATTTACGGTGCCGATCAGGTGACGCCCGCGCACCGTATCACCTGGCAGCTGGAACGCGATCCGCTGTTCTTCAACATCTATCAGGACACCGCGTATGAAGCTAGCGCGCACTGGGCGCTGCTGACCGAATTTATGCATTTCCGCTTTGATGAACTGATGTTCAGCTTCTCCGAATCGGACTGCGGTAATCCGACGTTAATGGCACATATTCGCGGTCTGCGAGCGGAGACGCTGTTGCAGCGCAGCTACGCCGAAGGCATTCGCGAATATGTGCGCTTTGCGCTCGGGCTGATGGTGAAAAAGGATTTCCCGCCGCAGCTGATCGATGAGATGGCGGCACGCTATCAGGACGATGAGGCGATTAAGCGCGCCCGCCAGCGCGCTGCGCAGTTCGCCAAACAAGCATTCAGCCTCAATGAAACCCAACTGGTTTGCATGATCTATTCGCCGTTTATCGCCGAAGGCCATCAGCTAAAAAGCTGGCTGCAGCAGTTGGTCGATGCGCCGGACGAAGCAGCGGTGCGCGCCCTGCTGCGCGGAGAAAGCGACGATCTGTTGCTGGCGCAGCAGCTGGAGCAACTTTCTGGTTTAACCGTGGCGCAGATGCGTCACTGCTGGCGCAGCGCACAGGTGAGTTCACTGCTGGACGATCAGCGCGGCGATGCGCTTTCGCGCGTGCTGCGTTTCGACCCACACAAAGCAGTGATTCAGGTGAATAACGGTGTCATGCAAGACGTCGTCACTGAAGTGATCTCCGGGCGTTAACCCGGTAAGGCAACGCGATGAGAAAGATTTTCCTGCAGATTGGCGCCACCCGCGACGGACAAAATCCTTACTGCGCGGTGGCCAAACGCGACGGCTACTTTACCGTGCTGGCGGAGATGGGCGACTTCGTCGATTACCAATCGCTGAGCATCCCGTTGCCGTTCGATCTGATTGTGCGGCTCGATCGCCCGGAAAATCCGTGGGATGTACTGCAAGCCTGTTTGCATGCCGGGTTGATGGAGCATCCTCACGTGGTGCTGGCGGGCTTTGAAGCTTACAACGCCAGCGCCGGTCGCGTACGCGAACTGCTGGCGGGACCCGACGCCGGTGCCAGCTTTATTCCGCCGGATAAGTACGCGCAGCGTATGGCGTTGCGCAAAGCCTGGCAGCGCTTTCCGCAGCCGGAGTTTCGCTTTTTTGCCTCGCCGCTCAGTATTCGCGATGCGCGAGACGCGTTGCTCTATCCCTGCGTGATCAAGCCGGTTGACGGCGGCGGCGGGCTTGGCATCTGGCTGGTGAAACAGGCCAGCCAGCTTGATGCGGTGATCGGCAAGCTGGTCGACACCATGAATTACGGCGGGCGCGGCTTCAGCGGTTTTATCGTGGAGAGCTGGCTGGCGGGCGATGAGTATTCGCTGCAAGGCGTGGTGGCGGACGGCCATGCGGTGGCGCTGACCTGCTGCCAAAAGGTGATCGAACACCATAGCGATGCCGACGGCTGCGTCAGTTTTTACGAATCCGGCCATGTGGCAGTCGCCGCGCAACAGCTGCCCGCCAGCTTTAGCAGCCTGATGAGCTTCTGCTGCGAAACCTTTGGCTATCGTCAGGGCGCGTTTCATATCGACTTTATTTTGGTCAACGGCGAACCGCACTTCCTCGAAATGGGCTTCCGCCTTTCCGGCATGGGCGTGGTGAATCTGGTGCAGGAAGTTACCGGCATCAACTGGGCAGAAGTGGCGTTTCACATCGAAGCCGGTCACGGCATGCCGCCGCTGCATTTTCCGCCGCAGCCGCAGGCGGTGGGCCGCGTGCGTTTGCGTCAGCGCTTGCAATATGACGCGGCTGAACGCTGGATCGAACAGCATCAACGCGGTCAGCTGTTGCCGCCGCTCAATCTGCCCGCGCTGGCGGTTTCGCCGCGCTCTTCGCTGTATGCCGATTTAACCCGCCACGCCGGCATTCTCGCCACCTTCCGCCTCGCCGCCACCAGCCGCGACGAGATTCTGGCGGTGTTCCATCAGATCCTTGAGGTCTCATCGCTCACCACTCGGAGAGATTTACTATGTGCAGAATGATTGTGGCGCACGGCCAATTTGATGCCGCTGCGGTGCTGGACGCCGCGCGTGCCATGAGCTGCGGCGAAACTGCCACGCACGAAGGTCCGATTAAACAGCATCCCAACGGTTGGGGCTGTTTATGGCTGGAACAAGGGCACATTCGCACGCTGCACGGCACCGGCACTTTCGCCGATGCGCTGCCGACCATTGATGTTGATCGCCTGCGCGGCCGCTTTCTGGCGGTGCATGTCCGCCACGCCACGCTGAGCAAAAATCACGGTATCGAATTTTCCCATCCGCTGTGGCGCACCAGCGGTGCAACGCAGTGGTACATGATGCATAACGGTTTTTTGCCCACCGTCTATCAGCAATTGGGCATGGCGGAGTCGCGTTTTGATTCCGCTGAGTATCTGGAATATGTAGTGGATCGCGCCACGCCCGCGGATTTCACCCGCGATTATCTGCGCGACAAGATGGCGCAGGTCGCGCCGGGCGGCAGTTCGGCCAACGCCATTTTTGTCACCCGCGATAAAGCCTGGGCGTGGCAATGGCATCCCGACGATACGCCCTATCCCAACTATTTCACGCTGCACCGCTTACAGAACAACAACACCACATTTATCTCTTCTGAACCTATTTCAGCACTGGGCACGGCGTCTGAATGGCGTCGTATGAGTAACCATGAACTTCATGAGTTTCCTATTGGGGAGTGATCAACATGGCGATTTTCAATCAGATCCGCGTTATTCATCCGAACATGTTTGTGGAAAGCACCTGGCTGGATGACATCGTCACCGCGCGCGTGCCGTTGCTGGTATTACGTAATTTCCTCACACCGGACGTGCGCGCAGCGGTGGTCGATGATTTGCAGCAGTGCCGCGAACAGGTGCGGGTGTCGCACTATCCGAACGGCGCGCTGACCACGCTTGGCCCTTATCTGGCGAAGCACACCGCAGCACCGGAAAACTACTTCACCGAGCTGCGCGATATCCAGCCCGCGCTGCCGCCGTCGCTGCACTGCCTGCGCGATCAGATCTACAACTGGGTGAAGCACGCGCTGCGCCTGGAAAGCCTGCAAACCGCCAACGAACCTGAATTGGGCGATTACGCCGGTTCGATTGTGCGCTTCCATGCTAACGGCGTCGCCAATCCCCTGCATAACGACAACATCGTGCGCGATGCCGCTGGCAGCGGATTGGCGGTGACCCACATCCTGCATCAGCTGAGTTGCGTGGTCTGTTTGCAGGAGTGCAACGCCGGCGGCGCGCTGCGCATCTTCAATAAGAAGTGGCAGCCGGTGGATGAGTACTACAAAACGCCGGGCGAACTGGGTTATCAAACCGGCGTCATCGAGCACAGCGAGGTGTGCGAGTTCTCACCGCGCAGTGGAGATATCTATCTGTTTAACCCAGCGTTTTATCACGAAATTGATCGCGTGGAAGGCGACACGCGCATCACCATGGGCTTCTTCTTTGGCCTGACCGACAAAAAAATGAAACACGCCATCGCCTGGAGTTAACGCCAGGTTTTCGACGAGGAGACGAGCATGAATACCTATGAAAAAGTAGCGGCCCTGCTGGATCAGCATCAGGCGCGTTATCGCGTGGTGGAGCATGAAGCCATCGGCCAGACCGACCTGATTAGCGAGATTCGCGGTAACGATCTCAATCAGGCGGCCAAAGCGATGGTGCTGGAAGTGACGATGCCGGATGGCGCGGATGCGCGCTATCTGCTGGCGATTGTGCCGGGCGACTGCAAGATCAACTTCAAAAGCGCCGCACGCGCAATTGGCGGCAAGAAGTCGAGCTTTGCGCCGCCAGAGAAAGCGCAGGAGTTAACCCAGTGCGTGATGGGCGCGGTGCCGCCGTTTAGTTTTGATGACCGGCTGGTGCTGCGCGTCGATGCGCGCCTGCGCGACGTCGGCACGCTGTGGTTCAACGCGGGCGCACTGGATCGCTCCATTGCTTTACAGGTGGATGATTTCTTTCAGATTGTCGGTGAAGAATGTTGTGCCGAGATCGCGACACCGGTAACGGTAACTGCCTGATTACGGCAGGAAGGAATGAGTATGTCAGTTAAAGATATGTTGTTAGCCCTGCTGGTTGTGGTGGCGTGGGGCGTGAATTTTGTGGTGATTAAGCTGGGCCTGCAGGACATGCCGCCCTTCTTGCTGGCGGGATTGCGCTTTAGCCTGGTGGCATTTCCGGCGATCTTGTTTGTGAAACGTCCGGCGATTCCGCTGCGCTGGCTGATCGTCTATGGCATGACCATCAGCTTTGGCCAGTTCGCCTTTCTGTTCCTCGCCATCAAGCTGGGCATGCCGGCAGGATTGGCGTCGCTGGTGCTGCAGGCGCAGGCCTTTTTCACCTTGCTGTTAGGCGCGCTGTTCCTGGCGGAGAAGCTGCGCTGGAATCACATCGCCGGCATTTTAGTGGCGACGCTCGGCATGTTTATGCTGGCGACGGCAGGCATGGCAGGCCAAACCACGGCGGGCATTACGCTCACCACCATGATGCTGACGCTGGCTGCGGCGCTGTCGTGGGGGCTCGGCAATATCACCAACAAAATCATTTTGCGTAACCGCAAAGTGCCGGTGATGTCGCTGGTGGTGTGGAGTGCGCTGGTGCCGATAGTGCCGTTTTTTGCCTGCTCGTGGCTGTTCGATGGTAAGGCGGCGATTGTCACCAGCCTGCTGCACATCTCGCTGCAAACGGTGTTGGCGCTGATCTATCTCGCCTTTATCGCCACCATTGTCGGCTACGCGATTTGGGGCAACCTGCTGAGTCGCTATGAAACCTGGCGCGTAGCTCCGCTGTCGCTGCTGGTGCCGGTGGTGGGCATTCTCAGCGCGGCGCTGATTCTCGGTGAAACCTTGTCAATTCAGCAGATGATTGGGGTTTCAGTGATCATCCTCGGCCTGCTGGTGAACGTGTTTGGCGGCATGGTCAGTCAGCGATTATTGGTGCGCACCTAAACAAAAACGCCGCTTTTCAGCGGCGTTTTTTTCAACTCACATCCTGATTACAGGATTTCGATACGACGCGGTTTCGCCTCTTCCGGGACGATGCGAACCAGATCGATGCTCAGCAGACCATTCTCCAGACGCGCATCGCGCACCGTGATGTGATCGGCCAGCTGAAATTTGCGCTCGAAGTTGCGCTCGGCGATGCCCTGATACAGGTACTTACGCTCCGGCTGCTCTTCAGGATGCGCACCGCGCACCACCAGCACGTTGTCATGCGAGGTGATATCTAACTCGCTCTGGGCAAAGCCCGCCACGGCAATGGTGATACGGTAGAAATTCTCATCCACCAGCTCAACGTTATACGGAGGATAGCCACCATTGGCCTGGTTTTGATTGGACTCAAGCAGGTTAAACAGGCGATCGAAACCAATGGCAGAACGATAAAGTGGAGAGAGATCAAAATTACGCATAATAAGACTCCTGATATTCAGCAAGTTTAGGCAACCTTCCACCATGGACAGGTTGTGCAGTCCGTCGTTGTCCCTTCCGGCAACAACAACAAGACCGTTCCTTAAAAGTGGGTGCAGCCTGGTCGCTTTCAAGGGCTGATGCGTATTTTTTTACAGCAAATTTGACGATATGACATACACTCAGGGGACCAATCGCCTGAGATCCAAGACCTAGCCATAGAGCTTTGCTTAACGTCAGGTGAAACACTCCAGCCAGGGCCATGCCATGACTGAAGGGATGATGATGATGAATATGATGAAACGCTTTCCGCTCACAGCTGTGCTGGTTTGCAGTACCTTCGTTACTTCGGGCTGCTCCAGCGTTATGTCTCACACTGGCGCCAGTCAGGGCTACTATCCCGGCACGCGCGCCAGCGCAGAGATGATCACTGACGACAACACCAGCTGGGCGATCAAGCCGCTGGCGCTGATCGATCTCCCGTTCTCAGCGGTGATGGACACCGTGCTGCTGCCGTGGGATTACTTCCGTTCTGACGACGATAAAAGTAAGGATTCCATCCACGAGCGCGTGATGCAGAGCGAGAAAATGGCCGGCACGCAAGCCAGCCTGGCGACCGCGGCGGCTATGCCCGCGCAGCCGCACTGACGTAAAACAGCTGCCGCCAGCCGTCCACTTCCCGCATATAAGCGATATTTTCTCCATCCGGTGACCAAACCACCGCATCACCGGATGGCGCTTGATCGCTACGTGGCGTTAAGCGCGTACATTTCCCCGTTGCCACCTCACAGCGCATCACACTGTTATCGCAGATAAAGCTTATCGCGCTGCCTTGTGGATGCCAGCTAAACGCCGACTGAATGCTGCTTGCTAGCTGCGTCACCTGACGCGGCTGACCGCCATTAGGTGAAACCGTCCACAGCTGAATCACGCCCTGATCGTCCGCCAGCAAAAAGGCGATGGCGCTGCCATCCGCTGAGGCGCGCAGCCAGTGACGCGGTTGCAACGCCAGACCGTTGGTGTGCGTGATGCGGCGCTGCTGCACGCCAGCTGGCGGCGCAGGCAATTTATCCGCCGTGCCCTGCAAGGGCGATGCGCCAGCTTTGGCGTAATCGGCTAACGCGGCGGGCAGATCCACCACGAACACCTCCGGCACTTTGTCGCCGTTCGCGGCGCGCGTATCGCCGATAAAGGCGATGGCCCAGCGCTGCCAGCTGCCATCTGCTTTCTGATAGCCTTGATTCCCGATCCAGCACTCTTCATAGGCGCGGTCAATCTGGTCGCTGCCTGGCTGTGGATCGCGCTGCGTCTGGCTGACCAGCACACAATAATGGCTGCCCTCATATTCACGCGGATGCTGTTTGGGCGGACACACCGGATGCAGCGGCACGGCCACGCCGACGTTACGCAGATCGTCGCCGGCCTCTTTTTCATGCATCACATGATCGTTGTAGGTAAAACTCAGGCGCGAACCGTCCGGACTGAAGACGTGAACATGCGAGCCACCGCGCAGAGCGCCGGGCGTGTAAGGCGCGGTGATATCGCAGGCGTCGAGGTTCTCAGCGATGCCGTGCTGCACGATCACGCCGCGACGGTGATGGAAATCGTAGTGCCAGTGCGCATCCGGATGTTCCGGCCCATGAATGCAGACGTAACGCGGCGGCAAATCCGGACTGACGGTGACCACGCCAACATGCGCGCCATCGCGCGCCTGATACAGCACCTCAACGGCGCCGCTCACCACGTTGACGCGCTCAATGGTCAGGCTGGTAAAAGAGGCGCCGGAAGGTCGCACATCAAATGCCAGCCACTGGCTGTCGCCGGTCCAGACGTTGATGTTGGTGAGTTGATGATGACGCGCGGCAAAGGTGATTTGTTTTTCTGACATGAGGCAACCTTCCATCTAACAGTTGCCGGATAAATTACGTGATTTGGCGGGGCGATGCGAATAAACCGGGTTGCGGTTATCAGCAAGGTCGCCATTATCGTGCGGTTGTTGGCCAGGTCGCCATAAATGGCGACCCTACGGGGTGTATTAACCTACGCGTTTTACATCACCGACTAACAGGATGTAAGACAGCGCGCCGATCAGCGCCACCGCCGAGATATACACCAGCGCTGGCGCAAAGCCGTAATCCTGCGCCAGATAGCCCACCACCAGCGGAACGGTGATGCCGCCCAGGCCGCCAACAAAGTTGAACATGCCGCCAGTCAAACCAATCAGGCGCACCGGTGCCAGCGATGAGACCAGCGACCAGGTAATTGAGGCGAAGCCGTTGCCGAAGAAGGCGATCGCCATCAGCGTCATAATCCAGATGGGGTCATTGGTGTAGTTCGCGCCCATGATGCAGGTGGAGATCAGCAGACCACAGATGATCGGCGTTTTGCGCGCAAAGCCGAGCGAACGGCCGCTGCGCACCAGACGATCGGCGACGATACCCGAGAGAATCACGCCAACGAATGCCGCGAGGAAGGGCACGGTGGTCATGAAGCCCGCGGTGAGCGCCGCGATGTGTTTTTCCTGCGTCAGATAGTTCGGGAACCAGGTCAGGAAGAACCACAGCGTGGATGTCACGGCGAACTGGCCAAGATAGACGCCGCACAGCTTGCGGTGAAACACCAGTTTCCAGTCGGCGGCGGTGAGTTTGGTGCGGGTTTTCTTTTCGATTGGTGCATCGCCATCCACCATCGCGCCGCCTTCACGGATGTATTCCAGCTCGGCTTTATTGATGCCTTTGCTCTGGCTCGGCGCCTGATAGAACTTGATCCAGATAAACGACCAAACAATGCCGATGCCGCCGGTAATAATGAACACCCAATGCCAGCTCAGCAGTTCCTGAATCCAGATCAGCAGTGGCGTGAGGAAAGCCAGGCCGACAAACTGACCGGACGTGTAGAAGCCGACGGCGGAAGCGCGCTCCTGCTCCGGGAACCAGCTGGTTACCAGACGATTATTGGTGGGGAAAGCAGGCGCTTCAAATATGCCGGTAATCGCACGCAGACCAATTAACGATAATAAGCCGGTGGCGAAACCTTGTAATAAGGTCGCAACCGACCAGCCAAAGATGGCAATAAAATAAGTTAAGCGTGAACCTACGCGATCGAGGAACCAGCCGCCGGGAATCTGGCACAGCGTATATAACCAGGCGAAGGCCGAGAAGACATAACCCATTTGCGCTTTGGTAATACCGAACTCTTCCTGAATATGCGCGGAAGCGACAGCTAAATTAGCGCGATCGACATAACAAATGACCACCGTAATAAATATCATCAGTAGCGTGATATAGCGACGGCGCGTCGGTTTGGCCTGAACAGCAGAGAGATCCATGGTGTTTCTCCGTAATCGTTTTGCCGTTTAGGCGCGACAGAGCACGCCCCGGCAGATGTAGGGTAGCGATATCAAAGGTAAAACCGCGTCAACGGTAAATAAGCTGTGCCGGGAAACAGGCTGAGCGAAGCCCTATGCCCTATTTCACCGGCATATAGATATTTTCAAATGACTATTTTTAGTACGTGTTAATTACCATTCAGCAACGGTGCCGTCGGGGAATCTCCATAATGGATTGCGCCAGTCAGGTGCATTTTTACTGCGTTCGATCACCAGCTCTTCGTTAATTTCCACGCCGAGGCCCGGTTTATTTAATGGATAGAAATGACCGTCATCCATTTTAAAATCGTCTTTATTGATCACGTAATCAAGCAGTTCAGCGCCCTGATTATAGTGAATCCCCATGCTCTGCTCCTGGAACACCGCATTGCGTGAGACGAAGTCAACGTGCAGGCACGCTGCCAGCGCGATCGGGCCCAGCGGACAGTGTGGAGCCAGCGCCACATCGTAAGATTCGGCCATCGCAGCAATTTTGTAGCACTCGGTGATGCCGCCCGCGTGTGACAGATCCGGTTGCAGAATCGCCAGTCCACCCGCTTCCAGCACGCGTTTGAACTCGAAGCGCGAGAACATGCGCTCGCCAGCAGCGATGGGAATGTGAGTCTGCGCCGCCAGACGCGGATAATATTCCGCCTGCTCCGCCAGCACCGGCTCTTCGATAAACAGCGGGCGATACGGCTCCAGCTCTTTGATCAGCACTTTTGCCATTGGCGCGCTGACGCGGCCGTGGAAATCGAGGCCAAATTCAATCTCTTTGCCAAAGGTTTCACGGATCTGCGCCACGGTATTCACCGCGTCATCGACTTTGCGCGCGTTATCGATAATGCCCATCTCTTCGCAGCCGTTGAGTTTGAAGGTATCAAAACCGATGGTGCGCAGTTTCTTGATGCCATCAATCACATCGGCCGGACGATCGCCGCCCACCCAGCTGTAGGCTTTGATGCTGTCACGCACCAAACCGCCCAGCAGTTGATAAACCGGCACGCCGAGCGCTTTGCCTTTGATATCCCACAATGCCTGATCGATACCGGCGATGGCGCTCATCAGAATCGGGCCGCCGCGATAGAAGCCACCGCGATACATCACCTGCCATAAATCGTTGATGCGCGCCGGATCCTGACCAATCAGATATTCCGACAGCTCATGCACCGCCGCTTCTACGCTACGCGCGCGGCCTTCAATCACCGGTTCGCCCCAGCCGACAATGCCTTCGTCCGTTTCGATTTTCAGGAACATCCAGCGCGGCGGCAGGCGATAAGTGGTCAGTTTGGTAATTTTCATCGTACAGCGTCCTTATATGCAGCAATAAATGCGCGAGCCTGTTCCACAGTGCGCGACAGCGGTTGGCCGGCGCGATAGAGATCGCTGCCCAGACCCGCGCCAATGCAGCCTGCGGCCATAAATTCATGCAGGTTTTCCGGCGTCACGCCGCCCACGGCAAACACCGGCACTTCCGGCGGCAGCACGGCTTTCAGCGCTTTGATGTAGCCCGGCCCAAAGGCTGACGAAGGGAAAATTTTCAACGCCTGCGCACCGGCCTGTAAGGCGGCAAACGCTTCGGTCGCGGTGGCGCAACCGGCGGCGACGATCATCCCTTTGGCGACCGCCTGGCGGATCACGGCGGCATCGGTGTTCGGCGTGACAACTAATTTGCTGTTCAGCGTCGCCAGCTCATCAACCTGCGCCGGATTCAGCACCGTACCGGCGCCAATCAGCGCTTTATCGCCGAAGGTTTTCACCATCGCGCCGATGCTTTTCGCCCACTCTGGCGAGTTAAGTGGGATTTCAATCGCATCGAAACCCGCGTCAATCAGTGCGCCAACGTGCGCTTCCGCTTCATCCGGCGTGATGCCACGCAGAATGGCGATCAGCGGGACTTTAGTTTGCCAGGACATTCGCAATACTCCTTATTCCGTGCTGGAAAGCACGATCGCCTTCCAACGTGACTGAATCCATGCCGATAAACTGCAGCGCCTGCTGATAGCGTTGCGCCAGCGCGCTCCCGGCAATAATGATGATCGGTTGGCTGGTGGCGTCGGCCTGTTGCGTCATCTGCGCCACTTCGTGACCAATCAGCAAGCCTGAAAGAAACTCACTGATATGGCGGCGATCGCGCGCGCCGAGCACGTGTGAAGCGCGCACTTCAAACAGGCGCGACAGAATCGAGGCATCGTTGCTGCCGACTTGCACGCCTTCGTGGAAAGCCGCCGCGTTCGCTTGCTGCTCGGGTAAACCCGCGCCAATCAGCGACTGTTTCAGCAGCAGATGATGCAGTTCACCGGTCATCACGGTGCGGAAATCCAGCACGCGATCCTGTTCCATCTGCACCCATTTAGCGTGCGTGCCTGGCATCACGTAGAGCGGCGCAGGTTGCAGTTCCACCGCGCCGAGCAGCTGCGTCTCTTCACCGCGCATCACGTTGTAGTTGTCAGCACGTTCCACACTCAATCCCGGCACGATCCACGCTTTCTCCTCAACGCGCGTCAGGCGGCCAGCGATTTCGCCCAGCGCCACCGGACAGGAGAGATACGGCACCGACAGCCAGCCGGCATTGCTGCCCACCATGCCCGCCATCACCACCGGCACGTCGTTGACTGGCCAACCCGCAGTGACGCTGGCAAACACTTCGGCTGGCGTGCGATCGCCAAGGCGCGTAACGCCAGCTTCAGAGCGGCGCTCATCAATACAAACGCCGGCTTGATAATGCCAGGCGCGCAGGTTGGTTGAGCCCCAATCAATCGCGATATAGCTGGTCACATAATCTCCTTGAGTCGCGCCGTTGAGCTGGCAATCATCGCTTTCGCCGCCAACTCGGCGGCATCGCCATCCTGATGACGAATGGCATCGAACAGCGCTTTATGTTCGGCGAGCGTGCGCGGCATGTTGCCTTCGTCCGCCATGTAGGTTTGCGCAAACACCGCTTTTTGCAGCTGGCTGATCGCCACGTTGAGCTGCTGCAGCACCGGATTGTGTACCGAATTCAGCACCGCTTCGTGATAGCGGATATCCGCATCATTAAAGGCATCACGATTGAGGTGGTTAGCCACCATGTCGTTGTACGCCTGTTCAATCGCAGCCAGATCGCTTGAGGTGGCGCGTTCAGCAGACCAGCGCGCAATCTGCGGCTCAACCAGCACGCGCACTTCGTTCATGGCGGCAATCAGACGCGGGTCCTGATCGTGCGCCAGCGCCCACTGCAATACGTCGCTATCGAGATAGTTCCAGTGATTGCGCGGCGTGACGAACGCGCCGCGATAGCGCTTCATCTCCATCAAACGTTTCGCCATTAGCGAGCGAAACACTTCGCGGATGATATTGCGCGAGGTGCCGAAACGTTCACACAGCTCAGCTTCGGCGGGTAACGCCGCGCCCGGCACGAACTTGCCGGCCACAATCTCTTCACCCAGCGTCAGGATGATGCGCTCTGTTTTGCTTAATTGTTCTTGCGTCATGATGTTCCATTCAGTGAAAGGCAGTTACGCATGAGATTACTGCTTTCGCGTAGCGAAGCCTAACGGCCGCCCTGACCTGTGCCGTCGATTGTAGTACCATAACGTTAAGTTGTACTACAATCTGGATCACAAAATAGACAATGCATGTGCGATGATGCGATAAGGTCGCCATGAATGACGACCCTACGATGGATTGGTGAGGTTTGTAGGGTCGCCATTTATGGCGACCAAAAAAAGCGTGAGAAGAAATAAGAAGGGTTTACAGCACCAGCTCTTCAATGGCGTGCGCTACGCCGTCTTCCATATTGGTTTTGGTAATGAACTGCGCGATTTTCTTCACGGAATCAATGGCATTGCCCATTGCTACGCCGGTTCCGGCATACTCAATCATCGCCAGATCGTTTTCCTGATCGCCAATCGCCATCACTTCTTCACGCGCCAGGCCGAGCTTATCCGCCAGCATTTTCACGCCTTGTCCTTTATTCACGCGGGAATCGAGGATTTCGAGGTAGTAAGGTGCGCTTTTGAGAAGGGTGTAGTTGTCGCGAGCCTGCTGCGGCAAGCGCTGAATGGCAGAATCCAGCAGATCGGGCTTATCAATCATCATCAGCTTAGGGAAACGCGTGGCGCGATCCATCTCTTCCACGGAACGATAGCGCACCGGAATGCCGGTCAGGCTCGCTTCGTGGATGGTGAATTCGCTGATGTCTTTGTTCGGCGTATAGAGGAAGGATTTATCGAAGGCCTGGAAGTGGACGCCAAGGTCGCGCGCCATCTGTTCGATATAGAGATAGTCGTCAAAACCCAGCGTGATTTCCGCGACGCACTCGCCATCATTAGCGCGATGCACCAGCGCACCGTTGTAGCTGATGCAATATTGGCCTTCATCAACCAGATTCAGCTCCATCAGATAGCGCTGAATACCGACGAACGGACGGCCGGTAGTGAGCACCACCATCACACCTTTTTTATGTGCGCGCTCAATGGCCGATTTAACTGCAGGCGTGATCTCGTGCTGCGGATTGAGCAGCGTGCCGTCCATATCGATTGCTACCAGTTTTATAGCCATAACGTCCTCGTTGAGTCAGGGTTTTGATCAATGCTAGCGCGATTCAGCTCACACTGACCAGTTTTGCGCCTAACTTAAGATTTTTTCTCATTGTGAGCGTTGTTGAGTTACCACGCTGAAAACAAAAAACCCTTCCACCAGGGAAGGGTTTTTACGTTTTGCCGTGTCGATTAAATATCGATGTTGGCCGCTTTCAGCGCATTCTCTTCAATGAAGGCGCGGCGCGGTTCAACCGCATCGCCCATCAAGGTGGTGAACAGCTGATCGGCAGCAATCGCATCCTTGATGGTCACGCGCAACATGCGGCGACTATCAGGATCCATGGTGGTTTCCCACAGCTGCTCTGGGTTCATCTCACCCAAACCTTTATAACGCTGCACTGACAGGCCGCGACGCGACTCTTTCACCAGCCACTCAATCGCCTGCTCGAAGCTGGTGACCGGCTGACGGCGTTCGCCACGTTCGATATAAGCATCTTCTTCGATCAGGCCGCGCAGCTGCTCGCCTAGCGCACAGATTTTGCGGTATTCCGGTCCATCGATGAATTCGCTATCCAGCGGATAATCGGTATCCACGCCGTGCGTACGCACACGCAGCACCGGCTCAAACAGATTCTGCTCATGGTTAGCACGGACATGCGCCAGGTAGCTGCTGCCGTGCGCTTCACGCTCGGTCAAATAGGCCACTAAACCGTCAATCCAGCTCTTAACATCGGCTTCATTGCTGAGGTCGCTTAAGGTTGGATGGTAGATCAGGCCGCGCAGCAGGGCCGTAGGGAAACGGCGCTCCATACGTTTGATCATACGCTGCGTGCCGTTGAAATCAGCCACCAGCGTTTCCAGCGGCTGACCGCCCAATGCCGGTGCGCTGGCGTTGGTGTGCAGCGTTGCGCCGTCGAGTGCGATGGAAATCTGATACTGATCCATCGCTTCGTCGTCTTTAATATACTGTTCTTGCTTGCCTTTCTTAACTTTGTACAGTGGCGGCTGAGCAATGTAGACGTGACCACGTTCCACGATTTCTGGCATCTGACGGTAGAAGAAGGTTAACAGCAGCGTACGAATGTGCGAGCCGTCGACGTCCGCATCGGTCATGATGATGATGCTGTGATAACGCAGTTTGTCCGGATTGTATTCATCACGGCCGATACCACAACCCAGCGCGGTGATCAGCGTGGCAACTTCCTGCGAAGCGAGCATCTTGTCGAAACGCGCTTTCTCTACGTTAAGGATTTTACCTTTCAGCGGCAGAATCGCCTGGTTCTTACGGTTACGACCCTGTTTGGCTGAACCGCCTGCAGAATCACCCTCCACCAGGTAGATTTCAGACAGCGCCGGATCGCGCTCCTGACAGTCGGCCAGTTTGCCCGGCAGACCGGCCAAATCCAGCGCGCCTTTACGGCGAGTCATTTCACGTGCACGACGTGCAGCTTCACGCGCACGCGCCGCATCAATAATTTTGCCGACCACGATTTTCGCGTCAGACGGGTTTTCCAGCAGGTATTCCGCCAGCAGTTCGTTCATCTGCTGCTCAACCGCCGATTTGACCTCTGAAGAGACCAGCTTATCTTTGGTCTGAGAAGAGAATTTCGGATCCGGCACTTTGACGGAAACCACGGCAATCAGGCCTTCACGCGCATCGTCACCGGTGGCGCTGACTTTGGCTTTTTTGCTGTAGCCTTCTTTGTCCATGTAGGCGTTCAGCGTACGTGTCATTGCCGCACGGAAGCCGGCCAGGTGCGTACCGCCGTCGCGCTGTGGAATGTTGTTGGTGAAGCAGTAGATGTTTTCCTGGAAACCATCGTTCCACTGCAGCGCCACTTCCACGCCGATGCCATCTTTCTCCGTCGAGAAGTAGAACACCGTTGGATGGATTGGGGTTTTGTTCTTGTTGAGATACTCAACAAACGCCTTGATGCCGCCTTCGTAGTGGAAGTGATCGTTCTTGCCGTCGCGTTTGTCTTCCAGACGAATTGAGACGCCAGAGTTCAGGAACGACAGTTCACGCAGGCGTTTCGCCAGGATGTCGTACTCAAACTCAATCACGTTGGTGAAGGTTTCGTAGCTCGGCCAGAAACGCACGCGAGTACCGGTTGCATCGGTATCACCCGATACTGCCAGCGGTGCCTGCGGCACGCCGTGCTGATAAACCTGCTGATGCACTTTGCCTTCACGGCGAATGGTCAGCTCCAGCTTCTGCGACAGGGCGTTTACCACTGAAACGCCAACGCCGTGCAGACCACCGGAAACTTTATACGAGTTATCATCAAATTTACCGCCGGCGTGCAGGACGGTCATGATCACTTCAGCAGCAGAGACGCCCTCTTCCGGGTGAATACCGGTAGGAATACCACGGCCATCATCTTGCACTGAGACAGAGTTATCTGCATGAATAGTAACGGTAATGTCACTACAGTGACCGGCGAGCGCTTCGTCGATTGCGTTATCCACGACTTCGAATACCATGTGATGCAGACCGGTGCCGTCATCCGTATCGCCGATGTACATGCCCGGGCGTTTGCGTACCGCATCAAGCCCTTTCAGGACTTTGATACTGGAGGAGTCATAAGAATTCGACATCAACGTTTCTCGCTCATTTAATCTTCAGGTTGAACCACTATTTTACCCTGTTCCACGCGGAACATCTTGCCCTTTTCATCACTCATGTCGATTACATGCTCGACACCAATGGCGCTGACGAATACTTGAGCCTGCGTGGCTTTTAGGCGTTCAGCTAACAGCCGACGACGGGTGTCATCCAGCTCTGAGGCAAAGTCATCAATCAAATACAAACAGCGTCTTCCGCTGCTGCGCGTCAGGTATTCGCCCTGCGCTAAGCGCAGCGCACACATCAGCAGTTTTAACTGGCCGCGTGAGAGTAAATCTTCCACCGGCGTACCTTCGGCACGAATACGAAAATCGGCTTTGTGCGGGCCGCTGGCGGTGTAAGTGAGCGCGCGGTCGCGCTCGAAATTGCGTTCCAGCAGTTCGGCGTAATCGCTCTCTTTATCCCAGCCGCGCTGGAAAGAGAACGCCAACTCAAACTCCGGTAAAAACTGGCCGCAGGTGGCGATGATCTCGCGGGAAATCGCCGCGCTGTATTCGGCACGCCATTGGCTTATCTGCTCGGCCAGCGGCACCAGTTCCTGATCCCACGGACGAATCTGGCTGTAGCGCGAAACCTGACGCAGCGCCGCATTGCGCTGTTTTAGCAGGCGACGCAAATTGCTCCAGGCATGGAAAAAACCGGGTGAGGCGTGAAAACAGCCCCAATCGATGTAGGCACGACGGTATTTTGGGCCGCCATTGAGCAGGGTAAAACCTTCCGGCGTAATCAGCTGCATCGGCAGCAGCTGCGCCAGCTCCGCCACTTTGTGGCCATCGCTGCCATCAATTCGCACTTTGCTGTCGCCAGCACGATTCTTGGTCAAACCGACCGACAATTCTCGTTCGCTGCCTTCGATGCGACCGTGCAGCACAAAGGCGTCCTGATCGTGACGAATCACGCGGCCAGCTTGCAAACTGCGAAACGCGCGACCGTGTCCCAGCGTGTAAATCGCCTCCAGCACGCTGGTTTTGCCGCTGCCGTTGGCACCAACAAGGAAATTAAAGCCCGGCGCTAAGGCCAGATCGGCCTGCTCGATGTTGCGAAAATCTTTAATCAGGAGGCGGGTTAAAGCCATGAAAAGTCCGGGTCGAAGTGGTTTTCACCTCCCCCGCTTGCGGGGGAGGCTGGGTGGGGGAAAGACAGCGAAATAGGTTATCTGCTCGCTGTCCCTCCCCCTAGCCCCCTCCCACAAGTGGGAGGGGGAATGGCATGATCACAAGCGCATTGGCATGACGACGTAGGCTGCAGCCGGACTGGCAACATCTTCAATCTGCACGCTTGAAACGCCATCGGTCAGCAGCAAACGCACGTTCTCGCACTTCAGCGCATTCAACACATCCAGCACATAGCTGACGTTGAAACCGATCTCCAGATCGGTGCCGTTGTAAGAGACATCCAGCATCTCTTCTGCTTCTTCCTGCTCAGGATTATTCGCCGTGATCTTGAGCTGATTTTCCGTGATATAGATGCGAACGCCGCGGAATTTCTCATTCGAGAGAATTGCCGCACGCGCAAACGCCTGCTTCAAAATATCACAGCCAGCTTCCAGCGCTTTGTCGGGATTCTTCGGCAGTACGCGGCGATAATCCGGGAAACGGCCATCAACCAGCTTCGACGTAAAGATGAAGTCGCCCACGTGTGCGCGGATGTTGCTGCTACCGATTTGCACCTGCAATGGCGTTTCGCCGCCATCCAGCAAACGCATCAACTCAATCACACCTTTACGCGGCACGATCACCGAATGGTTCGGCAGCGCCTGACCAATCGGCATTGAGCACACCGCAAGGCGGTGACCATCGGTGGCTACGGTACGCAACTCTTCGCCTTCGGTTTCGAACAACATACCGTTGAGATAATAACGCACATCCTGATGCGCCATTGAGAACTGCGTGGCTTCGATCAGACGTTTCAAGGTCGCCTGCGGCAAGGTGAATTCCACCTCGCTTTGCCAGTCATCAAGATTCGGGAAGTCGCTGGCGGGCAACGTTGACAGCGAGAAACGGCTGCGGCCAGAGCGCACCAGCATTCTGTCGCCTTCCAGCGTCAGGCTGATCTCCGCGCCTTCCGGCAAACCGCGGCAAATATCGAGGAATTTACGCGCGGGAACCGTGGTGGCGCCCGGCTCGTGCGGCTGCGTCAGCGCAACACGGGCTACCATTTCCATTTCCAGATCGGTACCGGTCAAGCGCAGCGAGCCTTCGCTCACCTGCAGCAATAAATTTCCCAGGATCGGCAGCGTCGGGCGTCCGCCAAGTGGACCGCTAACCTGTTGCAGTGGCTTCAGTAACTGCTCACGTTCTACAATAAATTTCATATGCGTCAGGAAGATAGTGTTCGAATGAGGTTAGAGAAATCTTCTTTGATGTCGTGGCTCTCTTCACGCAGCTGCTCGATTTTACGGCAAGCGTGAAGCACGGTGGTATGGTCGCGGCCACCAAACGCATCGCCAATCTCCGGCAAGCTGTGGTTGGTGAGCTCTTTCGCCATCGCCATCGCCATCTGGCGCGGACGCGCTACCGAACGCGAACGGCGTTTCGACAGCAAATCCGCCACTTTGATTTTGTAATACTCGGCCACCGTTTTCTGAATATTATCAATGGTGACCAGCTTTTCCTGCAGCGCCAGCAGATCGCGCAACGCTTCGCGCACAAAATCGATAGTAATGGCGCGACCGGTAAAGTTCGCGTTGGCAATCACGCGGTTCAGCGCGCCTTCCAGCTCACGAACGTTGGAACGTAAACGCTTAGCAATAAAGAAGGCGACTTCACCTGGCAGACGAATATCGTTTTCATCGGCTTTCTTCATCAGGATCGCGACGCGCGTTTCCAGCTCTGGCGGCTCGATCGCCACAGTTAATCCCCAGCCAAAACGTGATTTCAGGCGATCTTCTACGCCGTTGATCTCTTTTGGATAACGATCCGAGGTCAGGATGATCTGTTGATTGCCTTCCAGCAGCGCGTTAAACGTATGGAAGAACTCTTCCTGCGAGCGCTCTTTATTGGCAAAGAATTGAATGTCATCGATCAGCAGCGCATCAACCGAGCGGTAGTAACGCTTGAACTCTTCGATGGCGTTGTTCTGCAAGGCTTTAACCATGTCCTGCACAAATCGCTCAGAGTGCATGTACACCACTTTGGCATTGGGCTTGCGCGCAATAATGCCGTTACCCACCGCGTGCAACAGGTGAGTTTTACCCAGGCCGGTGCCGCCATAAAGGAACAGTGGGTTATACGCGCCGCCAGGATTATCCGCCACCTGACGTGCCGCCGCGCGCGCCAGCTGGTTCGATTTACCTTCAACGAAGTTGTCGAAGTTATGACGGTTATTCACATTGGAGCGGTAAGTGACATCCGCCGGCGCAGGCACAGAATCCCAGCTTGGACGCAGGATTTGCGTCGGCGCGGGACGATTTTCAATCGGTGCAGGTGCGCTGTAACTGGACGTGGCCATCGCCGGTTGGCTGGTTGTCACCTGTGCGGCAGGACGCGTGCCGACTTCGAAACGCAGTAACGGCACATTTGCACCGCAGAATTCATTCAGCAGCCCATTGATACTATTGAGATATTTATCTCTAACCCAGTCGAGTACAAACCGATTTGGTGCATACAAGGTCAGCGTATTGTCGTTCAATTCAGCTTGCAGCGGACGAATCCACATGCTGAATTCGGTGGCAGGAAGCTCATCCTGCAAACGGGCAAGACACTGTTGCCAAAGCGTAAGTGACACGGCGGACTCCACTCGTACAAAATCGATAAGAATTTTAGGCGCTAATAAATAGAAACGTAATTTTTAGACACAGACGGTTGGAAAGCGCCTGCGACCGCTATTCGCGGTAGTCTTCCCCGGCGATCGCAGTAAGGATCGTCAGCGGAAGGGCGGATCATAACGTAAAGCCGCACAGAGATCTTCCCTTTCTACACAGTTTTGATCCAATTTATCCACAGGCTGCTGAAGCGATAATGAGTTTACGCTTTCTGCGAAAAAAGCCAGCGTTAATGTGGCTGAAAGCGGTAATTTTTCTGGCGAGCTCTCGTTTCTGCGCAACAAATCTGCAAATTGATCGCAAGAAGATCCTGCGCGATCCTTGCGCTTTAACCCACAGCCCGTATAATTCCCCACCCGGCATTATTGCGTGAAGCCTTGATGCCCGGAATCAGCGGGCTGTATCTGGGTTTCCAGGTGCCGCGACCAGCGAAGTAAATTGACTCTGGACTGTACAATTATTACAATCCCGCCTCTTTATTAAAGACACATTGAGGCGTTGGTCGATTTACTGGCCCGAAAACGCGTCACCCAGTGAAAATTTTCAAGTTTAGGTAGAAATCGCCATGAAACGCACTTTTCAACCGTCCGTACTGAAGCGCAACCGTTCACACGGTTTCCGTGCTCGTATGGCAACAAAAAATGGTCGTCAGGTTCTGGCACGTCGTCGTGCTAAAGGCCGTTCTCGTCTGACCGTTTCTAAGTAATAAAGCTAACCCTCGTGGTTAAGCTCGCATTTCCCAGGGAGTTACGTTTGTTAACTCCCACTCATTTCACTTTCGTCTTCCAGCAGCCACAACGAGCCGGTACGCCGCAAATCACCATACTCGGCCGACTTAACGCGCTGGGGCATCCCCGCATCGGTCTCACCGTCGCAAAAAAACATGTAAAACGTGCCCATGAACGCAACCGGATCAAGCGATTGACCCGCGAAAGCTTTCGTCTGCGTCAACATGAGCTCCCTGCGATGGATTTTGTGATCGTGGCTAAAAAAGGGATTGCTGACCTGGATAACCGTGCGCTGACGGAAGCGTTGGAGAAACTATGGCGTCGTCACTGTCGCCTGGCTCGCGGCTCCTGATTGCCCTGATACGCGTTTATCAACGCGCCATCAGCCCACTGCTGGGACCTCATTGCCGGTTCCATCCCACCTGTTCGCAGTATGGGATTGAGGCCTTACGCCGCTTTGGCGTTGTAAAAGGCAGTTGGTTGACGATAAAACGCGTATTAAAATGCCACCCTTTGAACCCGGGTGGTGACGATCCTGTGCCGCCAAAAACCTTTGATACCAGAGAACATTAACGATGGATTCGCAACGCAATCTCTTTCTCATCGCTTTTCTGTTCGTGTCTTTTATGATCTGGCAAGCCTGGCAGACGGACCACGCTCCGCAGCCACAGCAAACCCAGACCACGCAAAACACAAGCAGCGCAGCGGGTGATGCCGCCACTTCCGGCGTGCCGGCTAGCGGACAGGGCAAAACGATCACCGTTAAGACAGATGTCCTGTCACTCAACATCAATACGCGTGGTGGCGATATTGAGCAGGCTCAGCTGCTGACTTACCCGGACAAACTGGGTTCAGACGCACCGTTCCAGCTGCTTGAAACCACACCAGCCTTCGTTTATCAGGCGCAGAGCGGCTTAACGGGCCGTAACGGTCCGGATAACCCGAACAATGGCGCACGTCCGCTGTATACCACTTCACAAGATAGCTTCGTGATGGCAGATGGCCAGAGCGAGCTGCGCGTGCCGCTGACCTGGACCGGTGAAAACGGCGTGGTTTACACCAAGACGTTCGTCTTCAAGCGCGGTGAGTATGCGGTAAACGTTGACTACAACATCAACAACACCACTCAGCAGCCGCTGGAAGTGTCGATGTTTGGTCAGTTGAAGCAGACCATCGACGTGCCTAAGCACCGCGATACCGGCAGCAACAACTTTGCTCTGCACACCTTCCGTGGCGCAGCGTACTCAACCAGCGATGCGAAATACGAAAAATATAAATTCGACACCATCGCGGATAACGAGAACCTGAATACCACCACCAGCAATGGTTGGGTGGCGATGCTGCAGCAGTACTTCGCTACCGCATGGGTGCCACGCACGCAGGGTAACAACACGCTGTACACCAGCAACCTCGGAAATGGCATCGCGGCAATTGGCTACAAATCTGCACCGGTTACCGTTGGCGCAGGCGCACAGCAGGATCTCGGCGCAACACTGTGGGTCGGCCCGGAAATTCAGGACCAGATGGCAGCCATCGCGCCGCACCTGGATCTGACCGTGGATTACGGCTGGTTGTGGTTCATCTCTCAGCCGCTGTTTAAGCTGCTGAAGTTCATCCACAGCTTCATCGGTAACTGGGGCTTCTCCATTATCGTTATCACCTTCATCGTGCGTGGCATCATGTACCCGCTGACCAAAGCGCAGTACACCTCGATGGCGAAGATGCGTATGCTGCAGCCGAAGATTCAGGCGATGCGTGAACGTCTGGGCGATGATAAGCAGAAGCAGAGCCAGGAAATGATGGCGCTGTATAAGGCGGAGAAAGTGAACCCGCTGGGCGGCTGTCTGCCACTGGTTATCCAGATGCCAATCTTCCTGGCCTTGTACTACATGCTGTCAGGCTCGGTTGAACTGCGTCATGCGCCGTTTATTCTGTGGATTCATGACCTGTCTGCGCAGGACCCGTACTACATTCTGCCGATCATCATGGGTATCACCATGTTCTTCATTCAGAAGATGTCACCGACTACCGTGACCGATCCGATGCAGCAGAAGATCATGACCTACATGCCGGTTATCTTTACCGTGTTCTTCCTGTGGTTCCCATCAGGTCTGGTGCTGTACTACATCGTCAGCAACCTGGTGACCATTCTCCAGCAGCAGCTGATTTATCGCGGCCTGGAAAAACGTGGTCTGCATAGCCGCGACAAGAAGAAAGCGTAACGTCTGACTGCAACCAGCAGCAGCGTATAATTAAGGGGCGGCATTTATGTCGCCCTGTTTTTTTGTTTTGAGAAAAGGTGAATCATGAGCCACAGCGACACTATTGTTGCCCAGGCGACGCCTCCCGGCCGCGGCGGCGTCGGCATTCTGCGTATCTCCGGCGCAAAAGCCGCTGAGGTGGCGCAAGCCTTGCTCGGCAAGCTGCCAAAACCGCGCTACGCCGACTATCTGCCCTTTACCGATGCCGATGGCAGCGTGCTCGATCAGGGCATTGCGCTGTGGTTTCCTGGCCCGAACTCCTTTACCGGTGAAGATGTGCTGGAGCTGCAAGGCCATGGCGGCCCGGTAATTCTCGACCTGTTGCTGAAACGCATCGTGGCGCTGCCCGGCTTGCGCATTGCCCAGCCAGGCGAATTCTCGGAACGCGCCTTCCTCAACGACAAGCTCGATTTAGCGCAAGCCGAAGCGATTGCCGACCTGATCGATGCCAGCTCAGAGCAAGCTGCCCGCTCGGCGGTGAACTCCTTGCAGGGCGCATTTTCCCTGCGCATCAACGCACTTGTGGAAGCACTTACTCACCTGCGCATCTATGTGGAAGCAGCCATCGACTTCCCGGATGAAGAGATCGATTTCCTTTCCGACGGCAAAATTGAAGCCCAGCTCAATGTGGTGATCGGCGACCTTGATGGCGTGCGTGCCGAAGCGCGTCAGGGCAGCCTGCTGCGTGAAGGGATGAAGGTGGTGATTGCCGGTCGTCCCAATGCCGGGAAATCGAGCCTGCTCAATGCCTTAGCCGGGCGCGAAGCGGCGATCGTCACCGATATCGCTGGCACCACGCGCGACGTGCTGCGCGAGCATATCCACATTGACGGCATGCCGCTGCACATCATCGATACCGCAGGTTTGCGAGAAGCCAGCGACGAAGTCGAGCGCATCGGTATTGAGCGCGCGTGGCAGGAGATCGAGCAGGCCGACCGCGTGCTGTTTATGGTTGATGGCACCACCACCGACGCGACCGAAGCCGCCGCAATCTGGCCGGATTTTGTTGCCCGTCTGCCGGAAGCGCTGCCGATAACCGTGGTGCGCAACAAAGCGGATATGACCGGCGAAGTGCTGGGCCTCACTGAAGTGAACTGTCACTCACTGATTCGTCTCTCGGCGCGTACCGGTGAAGGTGTGGAAGCGCTACGCGATCACCTGAAACAGAGCATGGGATTTGCTGGCAACATGGAAGGCGGATTCCTCGCCCGCCGCCGCCATCTGCAAGCGCTGGAGCTAGCCGCAACGCACTTGCAGCAGGGCAAGCATCAGCTGTTAGGCGCGTGGGCCGGCGAATTACTGGCAGAAGAGTTACGCTTAGCGCAGCAGGCGCTGAGCGAAATCACCGGCGAATTCACCTCCGACGATCTGTTGGGCAGAATCTTCTCCAGTTTCTGTATTGGTAAGTAATGACCTGTTACGTGGTCGCCATGAATGGCGACCCTACGGCGTTCTAATGTAGGGTGCGCATTCATGCGAACCTGGCTCACGGTAATCATGCGTCTTTGTTATTTGGCTCCCCAACGCCTTTGCAGTATAACGATCACTGCCCGGCGAACAGGTCCTGCTGGGTACATTCATTATTCATGCTAAATATTGGGCGCAAGTTGCTGCCTGAACAGGAGAGAAACATGAGTACAACGCTCGACAGCGTGGCGCTGAACGCGCTGTTCAATGAAGCCCGCACCCACAGCTATTGGCAGGACAAACCGGTTTCGCAGGATTTGCTGAAGCAGCTCTATAACCTGACCGCGCTGGGCCCAACCTCCGCTAACTGCTCGCCAGGCCGTTTTGTATTTGTGACCTCGCAGGAAGGCAAAGAGAAGCTGAAACCCGCGCTCTCCTCCGGCAACGTTGATAAAACCATGGCGGCACCGGTGACGGTGATCGTGGCGTGGGATCCTGAATTCTACGAAGCGCTGCCAAAGCTGTTCCCGCACGGTGATGCGCGCAGCTGGTTTACCAGCAGCCCGGATCTGGCGAAAGAAACCGCGTTCCGTAACAGCAGCTTGCAAGCAGGTTATTTGATTCTGGCCGCGCGTTCGCTGGGCCTGGATGCGGGCCCGATGTCCGGTTTCGATCCGTCAAAAGTGAACGAGGCGTTCTTCAGCGAGAGTAAATGGCAGGTGAACTTACTGATCAATCTCGGCTATGGCGAAGCCAGCAAACTGCATGCGCGTCTGCCGCGTCTGGGCTTTGATGAAGCCAGCACCTTTGCCTGATTGAGAAAAGGCGTCGGGCTGAGTCCACGACGCCGGTTTTAAGCGGTTATCCCAGTGAATGGAAGCCGCTGTTGAAGTAGATCATCGGCTCTGCCGCTTCACCGGGCAGAGCGATCCCCACGATACGCGCCAGCAGCACGCTGTGCGTGTTCCACTCCACCACCTTCTCCAGCTGACAATCAAAACTCACCAGCGCATCAGCTAAAATCGGCGCGCCGGTATTTAATGTCTGCCACGTACCACTTTGAAAGCGCTCGTCGCGGCGTGAGGATTGGCTGAACTGGGCACATAAGTCGTCATGCTGTTCACGCAGCACGTTAACGGCAAAATGGCCGGCGTTGATAAAGGCATCATGGCTGGATGCGCTGCGATTGACGCACACCAGCAGACTTGGTGGCTCAGCCGCCAGCGAACTGACCGACGTCGCAATCAGCCCCAACTTTTCGCCCTGAAATTCGGTGGTAACCAGAGAAACACCCGCGGTTAAGCGACGCATGCCGTGACGAAACTCATCAAGCGAGATCGATTCCTGGCGAGAAATAGCGGTAACTGACATAGAAAACTCCGACGTGCATGCTTCTAAGATGCGCACGATTGGCAGATGAATGAATTGGTTAGCGCACTTCACTGTGCCTTTTTACTGTCCAAATCCTACACCACATCAGGCCGTTCGGCATCCGTTGAGACACGAATCTGCAAAAGCGTTCTATGCAAAGTTGCCAAATGGGATTGCCGCCTGGCTTCGTCCTTATCTGAAATATCGCCTATTCCATCTTAAGCCGGATGCAAACCCATGAGAAAATTCTTACAATAGCACTGATGATTATTCGACCATTTTCACGGAGCGACAGATGGCTAGTCATTTTGTACGTTGGATAGGTAATCCGCCCTTTTCTTCCGGGAATATGCGGGTGCCACAGGAAGTGATCAACAGCGCTCAGCGCTTCGCTGACAAGCGTCGCGGACGCTTTCTTGCCGCGCGTGAACTGCTGGCGCAACTGATGCTGCGCGTTTATGGCATTCGCGAACTCCCCGCGCTGACGACCTCCAGCAGCGGACGTCCCTGCTTTGCCGATGCTAACCTGCCCGACTTCAGTATTTCCTACGCTGGCAACACCATCGGTGTGCTACTGGCCGAAGAAGGCGGGCGCGCCGGATTGGATATGGAGATTGTGCGCGCACACAGCCGTCAAACGCAGGATATGCTGACGCAGGATCTCTCCTCCGGCGAAAAAGCCTGGATCAACGCGCAGCAGGATTTCATGGAAGCGGTGACGCAAATCTGGACGCTGCGCCAAAGCATTCTCAAGCTCACCGGCGAAACCAATAGCGGCATTGATTCACTGCGTTTGCATCCTGCGGCCGGTCGGCTGCGTTCCACCGTGTTTCCCGATATTCAGGCGGTGTGTGATGCTGAGCCAACGCTGGTGTGGTCATGCGCGCTGTCGCCCGGCACCGAACGCTTACACTTGTGGGAGATTGATGGCGCGCAGCACTGGCAAGCGCTGCGCGATGTCGAGATGAGCAAACCCAATATCGGGCCGCGTACCTTGCGCCTCACCAGTTTGGTCACGCCGCATGAGATGGGACATCCGTCATAAAAAAGGCCGCATCAGCGGCCTCTTCTATTTAGTGGGCGTCGATAAAGACGATTTTCAGCACGAACAGCAGCGCGACTACCACCACGCACGGGCTGATTTCACGCCAGCGGCCGGTCCCCAACTTCATCACGCAGTAAGAGATAAAGCCCAGCGCGATACCTTCGGTGATCGAGAAGCTGAAAGGCATCATCGCCGCAGTAACGAATGCTGGCACTGCTTCGGTGAGATCGTCCCACTGCACGCGTGACAGCGACGCCGTCATCAATACGCCAACGTAAATCAGCGCACCCGCCGCCGCATAAGAAGGCACCATCGCCGCCAGCGGTGACAGGAACATCACCAGCAGGAACAAAATGCCGGTAATCACCGCCATCAGGCCGGTGCGACCACCGATCGCCACGCCGGACGAGCTTTCAATGTAGGCGGTCACCGATGAGGTACCAATCAGCGAACCGGTCACTGAACTGACGCTATCAACGTACAGCGCCTGCTTCATGCGCGGGAACGTGCCTTTCTCGTCGGTCAGCCCGGCTTTATCGGTTACGCCAATCAGCGTGCCGGATGAGTCGAACAGATTGACCAGCATAAAGGAGAAGATCACACCGGCCATGCCGATGTTGAACGCGCCTTTGATATCGACCTGGCCGACAACGGAAGTGATCGCAGGCGGTGCCGCGAACACGCCGCTGAATGTCACATCGCCAATGATCAGGCCCAGCGCGGTCGTCACCACAATCGACACCAGCACCGCCGCATGGATATTGCGAGAAGCCAGAATCGCGATGATGAAGAAACCGAGCGCTCCAAGCAGCACGCTATGCGAGGTCAGATTGCCAACAGCAACGATGGTATCGGCGTTTGGCACGATGATACCGGCGTTTTTCAGCCCCATCATGGCGATAAACAGGCCGATACCGGCGGTGATACCCACGCGCAGGCTGAGCGGAATGTTGGCAATCATCCAGTAACGCACACGCAGCAGCGTAAGGATCAGCAGACCCAGCGCGCCCCAGAAAATCGCGCCCATACCAATCTGCCACGAATAACCCATGGCACCGACCACCACAAAGGCGAAGAAGGCGTTCAGGCCCATCGCCGGCGCCAGCGCCACCGGCAGATTCGCCACCAGCCCCATCAGAATGCTGCCGAACGCGGCAATCAAGCAGGTAGTAACAAACACGGCCTGCGTATCCATGCCCGCCACACCGAGAATTTGCGGGTTAACGAAAACGATGTACACCATCGTCAGGAAAGTCGTGCAACCGGCAATCACTTCGGTGCGCACCGTGGTTCCGTGTTCCTGCAGTTTGAAGATACGCTGCAAAAGGCCCTGATTAGTCATTCCACTGTTCCGCTAAAAAATTTATCGCCGCGTATCCTATAGAGTTTAGCGCGGCAAAACACTGATTTTTCGCAACCGGTTGCTCAGGGTCGCTTTCTGCGCTCAGTGCGTTAGAGTGTCAGCTTATTGTTTAACAAAAGGATGATGTGCGATGTCGGTTGAATGTATTTTTTTTGATTGCGACGGCACGCTGGTCGACAGCGAAGTGATCTGTACGCAAGCTTACGTCAACACCTTTGCCCGCTACGGTATTGAACGCTCTCTACAGCAGATGTTTGAGCAGTATAAAGGGGTGAAGCTTTACGACATCATCCGCGATGTGGCGGCCGAACATCAGGTTGAATTGCCGCTCGAAGAGGTGGAAACCGCCTATCGCGCCGAAGTGGCGAGATTGTTTGATCTCGATTTAAAACCGATTGCCGGTGCCAAAGCGCTGGTGGAAAGTGTCAAAGTGAAGATGTGCGTGGTTTCCAACGGCACGGTGAAGAAGATGCAACATTCGCTGGGCTTGACCGGCATGCTGCAGTATCTCGATGGCAAGCTGTATAGCGGTTATGACATTAACCACTGGAAGCCGGATCCAGAGCTGATGTATCACGCCGCCGAGCAGATGCAGGTGCCGATTGAGACGTGCATTCTGGTGGATGATTCCGAGGCTGGTGCGCGCGCGGGGATCGCGGCCGGGATTCCAGTGTTTTACTACTGCGCCGATGCGCACAATCCTGAATTAGATCATCCGCTGGTGACGCGCTTTGATGATATGGCGCAGTTGCCGGATCTGTGGCGTGCGCGTGGGTGGGATTTGGTGGGGTAGTGCTGGCTGTCCCGCTTCTCTGTCCGTGCTGGCTGTCCCCCTCCTCGGTCCTTCCCC
>NZ_DALYOQ010000005.1:0-6227 GCF_031974595.1 Pantoea sp. CTOTU46764
GTGGGGTCTCCCCATGCGAGAGTAGGGAACTGCCAGGCATCAATTAAGTGAAGAATCCCCGAACGAAAGTTCGGGGATTTTTTACGTCTGTACATAGCGGATTAAAGCCAGTAGTTAACTGAATTTGCATGAAAAAAGCAAAAAATTGCACTGAAAACTCCCTGCCAGTCACATTTTGTAATCCAGGAGTAGAGACAATTCCCGCAACCAGTTAATAGATGCTTTACTGAATCCTTTGGCGTTAATTCTTCGCAAGGAAAAGAGGTAAGCATGACTGACTCACAACAACAAAAAGTGGCACGATCTGAAACGGTAGCCGACAGTAAAAAGCGCATCTGGGCGATTGTTGGCGCTTCTTCCGGCAATCTGGTCGAATGGTTCGATTTCTACGTCTACTCCTTCTTCTCACTCTATTTTGCCCACGTTTTCTTCCCAAGCGGTGATACCACCACTCAATTGCTGCAAACTGCTGGCGTTTTTGCCGCTGGTTTTCTAATGCGTCCGATCGGTGGATGGCTATTTGGCTACATCGCAGATCGTCACGGCCGTAAAGCCTCAATGCTGATTTCAGTGTGCATGATGTGTCTGGGATCATTAGTAATCGCTTGCCTACCTGGCTACGGCGAAATAGGGCTGGCCGCACCCGTGATTCTATTGCTGGCGCGTATGTTTCAGGGATTATCGGTTGGTGGGGAATACGGTACCAGCGCCACTTATATGAGCGAAGTAGCACTGGAAGGACGAAAAGGATTTTATGCCTCATTCCAGTATGTGACGCTCATTGGCGGCCAACTATTGGCGGTGCTGACCGTCGTCGTTTTGCAACAAATTCTTAGCGATGAAGAACTACGTAGTTGGGGCTGGCGTATCCCGTTCTTCCTCGGTGCGGCGCTGGCTATCGTGGCATTGTGGTTGCGTCGTTCGCTCAACGAAACCTCAGAGAAAAAACATCGCGAACACCGTGATGCCGGCAGTATTACGGGATTATTGCGCAATCACCCCCGTGCGTTTCTGATGGTGCTGGGCTTCACCGCAGGCGGTTCGCTGAGCTTCTATACCTTTACGACCTACATGCAAAAATATCTGGTGAACACCGCCGGGATGGATGCGCGCAGTGCCAGTGGATTAATGACCGGTTGCTTGTTGGTGTTTATGTTGATTCAGCCAATTGTTGGCGCATTGTCAGATAAAATCGGTCGTCGCGCCTCAATGATGATTTTCGGTGCCGGGGCGGCAATCTGCACGGTTCCAATTCTAATGCTGCTGCAAAATGTGCAGAGCAGTTGGCTGGCATTCGCACTGATCATGTTGGCGCTGATCATCACCAGTTTCTACACCGCGATCAGTGGCATCCTGAAAGCAGAGATGTTCCCGCCAGAAGTTCGTGCGCTGGGCGTTGGTCTTTCCTATGCGGTGGCGAATGCTATTTTTGGTGGTTCGGCAGAATACGTAGCCTTGCTGCTGAAAAGGGAAGGCATTGAAACCAGCTTCTTCTGGTATGTTTCGGCGATGGGCGCTTTAGCATTCCTGGTATCGCTAATGCTGCATCGCAAAGGGAAGGGGATTGCGCTGTAGTTAGTGACTGAGATTCCACAGCGCGATGCCGCTGGCGGCACCGGCGACATCCCAGCTAAGATCTTTCCAACTCCAGCCGCTCCCTGCTGAGCGGCTGTCATATAACTCTTTCCCCACACCAAAACTCAACGAAAACAGAAAGCCGAAACGCAAATTCTGCTCGCGGCTGTGATTTTGATGCTGAGAAATTTGGCTACCTGCGGCAGCCAGCACAGCGGAAGAGAAGTAGTGTTGTGCTTTATCTTTGCCGGTCCAGTTATCCTGGGCGACATGCGCACATCCACTACACAGCAAAACCACGCAGAGGATGAGCGCACGCATCGGCTAAAGCAGACGGCTAATCAAACGATCGATGCGGATACGGCGCAGGCGACGAATCAGCTTGCGCACCTTCGCTGGATAATCGGAGATACTTTCCAGCTCGCGGAAATGCTGCACCACGGAAGTATGCTCACGAATCAGCGCCAGCTCTTTTTCACGCTGTTCGGCCAATTGATTCAGCGGATCGTGAATCAGCACCGCATTCTCCAGATCCAGTCGCCACGCGCGTGGATTGAGGTTGTTACCGGTGATCATCATCCATTCGTCATCCACCCAAATGCCTTTCAGGTGATAACTGTTCTCGCCATCTTTCCACAAGCGCACCGTCAGCTGACCGTTATTGACGTAATACTGCAAACGGCTAAGGAAGCGACGCAGGTTGATCTCATAAAGATAAGGCAGCGCGCCGATAATCTTAAACGGCTGTTCTGGCGGGATGTAGAAGTCATTAGCCGTTTTGTCACCAATAATGATCTCAACCTCTTTACCCTGACGCAGTAAATGAATCAGGTTACGTACCAGAATAGCGGGCAGGTTGAAATAGGGCGTGCACAACGTCAGCTTGCGCTCGGCGCAAGGCATCAAATGGAAAATGGTTTTATTCAGCAGGCTGCGTTTGCCCAAGCCAACCAGCGGCGTGACGGCAAGTGATTCATTATCTGCATTGCCGGTAAACTGATAGTTAAAGCTGCGCAGTTCCTGACGGAACTGACGCGTTTCATTCTTAATTTCCGGACTGGAAGGACGCTCAGTTTTATCGAGGCGGTTAACCGCATCGGATTCCTTGAGATTTTCGCAGATCCACGCATACATAGTATCGGTAAGCTGTGGATTGCGGATCAACTGATAGCGGTCATAGCGGTATTTGTCATGCTGATGCAAATAGACATCGTTCAGGCTCGCGCCGCTATAGAGCAGCGTATCATCAATGATAAATCCTTTGAGATGCAGCACGCCGAGCGCTTCACGGGTGTTAACCGGAATGCCGTAAACCGGAATAGCGATATTCGGATGCTGAGCCGCCATTTCGCAGTACCAGTCAGCATTGGTCACGCCGCGGGCGGCGCCAATACGACCACGCTGCGCACGATGCCAGTCAACCAGAATACAGACATCCAGCTCCGGACGTGCCTGGCGCGCTGCGTACAGCGCCTGCATAATTCCCCGCCCGCCGTCATCATTCTCCAGATACAGCGCGGTGATACAGATACGCTTTTCTGCTGCGGCAATTTTCGTCAGCAGGGTTTCGCGAAACTCGGCAGGCGAGTAAAGCGTCGTCAGATCCGACACGGATTGTGACAGTTTAGGCAGCTGTGCGAGGTGTTGTTGGTGTTTATTACGTTTAAATTTAGACAACATCACAGTGCACTTCTTCTCTGTTCATTGCATGGCCTTTTGCCATCAAATCATGATCCTAACGGTAAATAATACCATCAACCGGCCTGCAGAGGAGGACTTTTACCTTTCTGTACAGGTTAGCTGATGACATCACCGAGCGGCAAATTCAGGCTGACAATGCCATCATCCAGTTGAATATTCACGCGAAAATTGAGTTTTCGCGCCAGCGTAATCATGCCGCTATTGTTTGGCATGGTGATACCGTTCAATTGTTGCAGGCCATGATCGCGCGTATAGCGAATCATCTTCTCCAGCAAGCGCCTGCCCATGCCCAAGCCTTTCAGGTCGGATCGCACCAGCACCGAGAATTCAGCATCGATATTATCGGCATCGGAGATCGCGCGCGTTACGCCAATGATCTCGTCGACGCCGTTGTGTTGGCGTACGGCGACAATCGCCATTTCGCGGTCATAATCGATTTGCGTCATATTCGCCAAATCTTCATGGGTAAACTCATTGATTTCACTGAAGTAACGATAGTAGAGATCTTCTTTAGTTACCTGAGCAATAAACGCGCGCAGTTGTGGTTCATCTTCCGGCAGGATGGGGCGGAACAGGCAATATTGCCCATCTTTCAGCTGCACCTGCTCTTCAAGATGATGCGGATAAGGACGAATCGCCAGCCGCGTTTCGTTATCACCGTTGAAAGGCGCCAACTGCAGCGTGACATCCAGCAGCGTGAATTCATCGGCCGATGCCAGCAGCGGATGAATATCCAGCCGCTGAATTTCGGGACAATCGACCACCAGGTTGGAAACCTGCACTAACAGCTGGCTAAGCCCGGTAATATCCAGCGGTCGCAACGCGCTGCGGCTGCGGACTTTGCCGCTTTTCATCGCTTGAATCACCAGATAACGCGCCAGCGTCATATTCAGCGGCGGCAAAGCCACGGCGGCTTGCTTGTCGGGCTGCCACTCCACGCCGCCTTCACCCAGCATGATAATCGGGCCAAACAGCGGATCCTGTTCGACCACCACGCGTAACTCCTGTGCCCCGGCGCGGTTCGCCATACTCTGCACCAGCAGGCCATCAATATGCGCCTGCGGATGAGTTTCACGCACGCGCTCGAAAATGGCTTCAGCTGCTTGTTTTACTTCTGCAGCGCGGCGTAGATAGAGCATTACGCCTTGTACCTCGGACTTATGCGGAATGTCCGGCGAACGCAGCTTGAGCGCGACCGGATAACCAATCTGATCGGCAATGCTGGCAGCCGCGGCGCTGTCGCTGGCAATCCAGGTGGGCAGCGTCGCCAGGCCGTAAGCCTGCAACACCGGCTGCACTTCATGGGTATCCAGCGTGGTGATGCCTTTATCCAGCGCCTCTTGAATCAGCTGATGTGCCTGCGCGCTGTTCTGCGTCAAACCGATCGGCAGCGCGGGCGTTTCACGCAGTTGCTTCTGGTTGCGGCGATATTCCACCTGATGCATGAAGGCGGTGACGGTGCCTTCCGGCGTGCGCCAGGTGGGAATGCCGGCTTGAGTAAAAGCACGCCGCGCGGCCTGCGAGGAGTATTCGCCGCACCAGTTAGTCAGCAGCGTGACCTGCTTGCCGCGCGGATGTTTGGCAACCGCAGCGATAATCTGCTCGGCGGTTTCGCTGGATGGCGATACGGCGCTTGGCGCATGAATGATCATCAGTGCATCGAGTTCATGGCTATCCAGCAGCCGTTCAATACAGGCAACATAGCGCGCGGGTGTCGCGTCATCTTTCAAATCGAGTGGATTGCCGCGCCCAACGCCTTCCGGCAGCAGTGCGGCCAGCGCTTGCAACGTTTCATTACTCAATGTCGCCAGCTTACCGTTGCGGGCATACAATTCATCCAATGCCAGCGCCGCCGGAGCCGCGCCATTGCTGATGATCATCAGGCGATCGCCGCGCAGTGGACGCATATGGCTCAGCGACTCAACCGCCGTAAATAGCTCGTGCGTATCCTGCACGCGCAGCAAACCGGCGCGCTGAATCGCCGCATCCCAGGCAGCATCCAGTCCGCTGTGAGTGCCGAGCATCGCCTGCGCCTGATGGCTGCGACCACTTTTTATCACCAGAATCGGTTTGTTGCGTGAGGCGCTGCGCGAAGCGGAAACAAAGCGACGCGCATCGCTGAGGTGTTCGAGGTAGAGCAGAATGGCGCTGGTTTTGCCGTCGCGCGCGAGGAAATCCAGTAGATCATCAACGTCGATATCCAGGCTATCCCCTAAGGCGATAAACCAGGAAAAACCGAGGTTACGCTGCTGCGCCCAATCGAGAATAGTGTTAGAGACCGCAGCGGATTGCGAAATAAAAGCAATGCGACCTTTAGCAATCGGCACCGGCGAGAAGCTGGCATTCAACCCTTGCCACGGTGCCAGCAAACCTAAGCTGTTGGGCCCAAGCAGGCGAATTTGCCATTGGCTCGCACAGGCTTTCAGTTCTTCCAACTGGCTGGACGGCGCCGAGAGAATAATGCAGGCCTTACAGCCTTTTTCACCCAGTTGTTGCAGCAGCTCGAGATTACGTTTGGCGTGGGTACAGATGATGGCGAGATCGGGTGCGAAGGGCAGGCTGGCGATATCGGGCCACGCTAGCACGCCGCTCACCGCCTTATACTTAGGCGTTACCGGCAATACCGGACCACTAAATCCACCGGCCAGCAAGTTACGCATCATAAAGTAGCCGGCGCGGCCCGGTGTGATTGATGCACCGATTACCGCGATTGATTTAGGTCGTAACAGCGCTTCCAGTCCGCGTTGGCTCATCATCCGCTCCTGCTATCAAGATTGGCATGATTGTAAACGCTTTTTACCGCGCTTGCCGATTCGCCGATCGCAGGCTGAGAACCAGCTTCAGATTCCGCTACTCAATGCTTCTTCCAGAGCATGAATCGGATGATGCGGTTTCCCCGCCAGATAAGCATGACGGAAGCGGGCGAAATAGTGCTGTAACTCGGCGGCGGC
>NZ_DALYOQ010000005.1:6237-9266 GCF_031974595.1 Pantoea sp. CTOTU46764
GGCGGCAAGATCGCCCGCCTGTTCCAGCAGCGCGGCAGCCACTTCGGCGGTGCAGTGCTGGCCTTCGCCGTGGGCTTCGCGCAGCGTGTAGCGCGACGGCGCAGAAACGTTTAACGACATCACCGGCAACGCATCCAGCCACGGGCTTTTGCGGAACATCTTGCGCGCTTCAGTCCAGGTACCGTCGAGCATAATAAACAGCGGCGGTTTGCCGGTAAGCGGCGGGCTGGTGAGCACTTCACGACCGGCATCAGCATAAGACGCAGGGAAAACCACCAGCGGCTGATAAACCTCATTCTTCACCGTCGCCAGCAGCGCGGGATCTGGCTCGGTGCGTGACCAGCCAAACGCCTCGGTGTCCGGCAGCACATCGGCGATTAATCTTCCGGTATTGCTCGGCTTCATCGGCTCGGTATCGAACATCACCAGACAAAAGCGACTGCGCGCTTGCTGAGGCTGGATGGTGGCGCACAGACAGTTTTTCTGCGGCAGCAGGCAGCGTTGGCAACGGATGACACGATTACCGCGCGCAAGAAACGGGCGCGTGGCGCGCGCTAAACGTTGCGCACGTAAGCGCAGAACGGCATTTTCAAACATAGGTTCGCAGGCAGGATAAAAAACGCCAGTGTAATGGAATTAGCCGGGAAAGGTAATAAGGAAGGCCAGCATGCGGCTGGCCATCAGCGGTTTACAGCGATTCGTCGAGCCACTCGTTAAAGGGCGCTTTTGGCATTGCGCCATTCAGCATGTCGACCATCTCGCCGTTCTTGAACAGCATAATCGTAGGAATGCTACGAATGCGGAAACGCGAGCTGAGCGCAGGTTCAGCTTCGGTATTCACTTTCACGAAGCGCACTTTCCCGCGACGCTCGTCTGCGACATCTTTAAACACCGGTGCGAAGTTAACGCACGGACCGCACCACGGTGCCCAGAAGTCGATCACCACGGGCAGATCGTCTTGCAGATACTTATCCAGCGTGGCGGCCGTCGCGTTGGCAATTTCACCGTTGAACAGCTCGCCGCCGCAGCGACCGCATTTTGCTCCATCGGCAATGCGCGACTCGGGCACGCGGTTGGTTGCCTGACAGGAGGCACAAACTGTATTCATATTTACCTCAACCCGGACCTGTAAATCTGATGATTGCCGGACATTATGAAAAGGTTGAGTGCTATGCTCAATCTGGATTGCCCAATAGGTTCAATAGTTGATAGCTAAGCACCGACACATCAGGTAATCTTCGCGCTCTCAATGCTGGAGGAACAGATGAACGACGAATTTAAAGGCAAAAGCGGCAAGGTAAAAGTGATGTACGTACGTGATGAGGAGGGTGGTCAAAAGCCGAATCCCCGTACCGGCAAAGGCGGCCGTCCTGCTGCGCGCCAGGAAGATAATCGTCGTTCTGGTCCTCGCAGCAGTGCACGTAATAATGAAGAAGGTGGCCGTAGCGGCGCACGCAGCTCGGCACCGCGCGGTGCGAGCAATACCGAACGTGGCCGCAGCTTTGGACGTCGTGACGATCGTGGTGACGACAACCGCAGCTTCGGTGATTCGCCGTGGCGCACCGTTTCTCGTCCACCGGTTGCCGATGACAGCCAGCTGGATGAAGCCGCGAACAAGCCGGTGATCGATCCAGAGCAGATTCGCCGTCAGCGTCAGGAAGAGACGCGCGTCTACGGTGAAAATGCCTGTCAGGCGCTGTTTCTGAGCCGTCCGGAAAGCATCGTGCGTGCCTGGTTTATTCAGAGCGTAACGCCGCGTTTCCGTGAAACCCTGCGCTGGCTGGCGGCCAACCGCAAAGCCTATCATGTGGTAGAAGATGCTGAGCTGACCAAAGCCTCAGGTACTGAACACCACGGCGGCGTGTGCTTCATCATCAAAAAACGCATGGGCATGCCGGTTACTGAGTGGCTGACAAAGGCACCGACCAAGGATTGCGTGCTGGCGCTGGAAGATGTCAGCAACCCGCACAACCTTGGCGGCATTATGCGTAGCTGCGCGCACTTCGGTGTGAAAGGTTTGCTGGTGAATGATGCTTCGCTGCTTGAATCGGGTGCGGCAGTCCGAACCGCCGAAGGTGGCGCTGAGCACGTACAGGCAATCAGCGGCGAAAGCTTTGCCGATGGTCTGGAAGCGTTCCGTAAAGCGGGTTACACCATCGTTACCACCTCAAGCCATGAAGGCACACCGCTGGCGAAAGCCGAGCTGCCTGCCAAAATGGTGCTGGTGTTGGGTCAGGAGAGCGAAGGTCTGTCAGACAGCGCTTTCCAGCAGGGCGATCTCAGCCTGTCGATTGGCGGCACCGGCAACGTTGAAAGCCTCAACGTGTCCGTGGCGACCGGTATTTTGCTCGCCGAATGGTGGCGTCAGAACGCATAAAAAAACGGGCCGCAAGGCCCGTTTTTATTTATATCGCTTAGTGAGCGCCGCCGCCGCCACTGCCCGCACCGAATGGTGGACGCGCAAACCACACCAGCACCAGCAAGATCAAGAACACGCCCGCCGATGCCCAGAAGATCTCATTCGCTGAGATAATCAGTCCCTGATTGGTAATTTGCTGCGCGATATACGCCGAGGCCTGCTGCTGGGTCATGCCCAGACTTTCCAGCTGGTCATACATCTGCTGTGAATTGACGTTGTACGGATTCACCGACTCCGACAGATAGCTGTGATGCATCGATTCACGGTTACTCCACATAGTGGTGGTGATCGAGGTACCAATGGAACCCGCCAGCGTACGCACGAAGTTCGACAGGCTCGATGCCGCCGCCATACGTTCTGGCGGTAAGCCTGAAAGCGTGATGGTGGTCAGTGGCATAAAGAAGCACGCCACCGCAAAGCCCTGAATAAACTGCGGCCACGCCGATGCACCAAAATCCATCCCCGGCTCAAACGTGTAGGCGCGCCAGTAGAAACAGACGGCATACATGATGAAGCTGAAGGTCACCAGCTTACGCATATCCAGCTTGTGGGCGAAGCGGCCAATGATCGGCGACAGGATCACCGGCAGAATCCCCACCGGTGCCGACGC
>NZ_DALYOQ010000005.1:9276-112635 GCF_031974595.1 Pantoea sp. CTOTU46764
AATCCGGCCCAGGTGGCGGTGTAGCCATATACCTCCTGTAGCAGCTGCGGCAGTAACACTATCGAGCCGAAGTAGAGCATATAGGCCAGGCTTATCGACAAACAGCCGATGGTGAAGTTGCGCATCTTAAACAGCGACAAATCGACTATTGGATGGTCGTCGGTGAGCTCCCACACCAGCAACACCAATAGCGCCACCACGGCGACCACCATCAGCACTATAATTTCGGTGGAGCTAAACCAGTCGAGCTCTTTATCGCGATCCAGCATCACCTGCAGCGAGCCAATGCCCACCACCAACAGCACCAAACCCACCATATCGATCGGGCGGATTTCGGTTTGGGTTTCACGTCCGCGCAGCGTTTGCAGCGTCAGCAATACCACCACCAAACCAATCGGTACGTTGATGAAGAAGATCCAGCCCCAGTGATAGTTATCGCTGATCCAGCCGCCCAAAATCGGGCCGCAGATCGGCGCGACAATCACCGTCATCGCCCACAGCGAGAGCGCCACGCTGCGTTTCGCCGGCGGATAGTTGTTCAGCAGCAAACTCTGCGACAGCGGAATCAGCGGACCGGCAACCACGCCCTGAATGACGCGGAAGAAGATCAGCATCTCAAGGCTTTCGGACATGCCGCACGCCCAGGACGCCAGCACAAACAGAATGGTCGACCAGGTAAACAGCTTCACTTCACCGATGCGCTTCGCCAGCCAACCGGTAATCGGAATCGAGATGGCGTTTGCCACCCCGAAAGAGGTAATTACCCATGTGCCCTGCGAGTTCGAGGCACCGAGGTTACCGGCGATGGTCGGAATCGCCACGTTAGCGATGGTGGAGTCGAGTACCTGCATAAACGTCGCCAGCGACAGGGCGATGGTCATCAGGACTAACGGCGCACCTTCAAGCGGTTTTTGTGCCATAACAGCCTCCCGCGGCGTTAGTCAGCGTTGGCACGAACGATGTCAGTAATCAGCTGGTTAACCGGCGCGAGGTCGATTGCCAACGCATTACTTTCATACGCGGCTTGCGAACGCACGGCGCTGGCCAGCGTGGCGCCATCTTTGTTCTGCGTGTCGACTTTCACCAGCGTGGAGAGGCCGATACGCAGCGGATGTTCCGCTACTTGTTTCGGATCCAGCTCAATACGCACCGGCAGACGCTGAACCACTTTGATCCAGTTACCGGTGGCATTCTGCGCAGGCAGCAGCGAGAAGGCGCTGCCGGTACCCATGTCCAGGCCCACCACTTTGCCGTGATACTCCACGTCATCGCCGTAGATATCGCTGATCACCGTGGCCGATTGACCGATACGCACACCCGCAAGCTGCGTCTCTTTAAAGTTCGCATCGATCCACAGGTTAGTTGACGGCACCACCGCCAGCAGCGGCGTGGTGGTGGAGATTTGCGAACCCACCTGCACGCTACGACGTGAAATGAAGCCATCAATCGGGCTACGAATCTCGGTACGCTGCAGCGCCAGCCAGGCATCGCGCAATTCAGCCGCACTTTGCTGTACCGCCGGCTGGTTTTCCAGCGAGGTATTCAGAATCATCGCCTGGTTAGCGTTGTATTGCTGTACTGCCACATCCAGCTGTGCTTTGGCAGTTGCCACGGCATCACGCGAGTGTTGCAGCTCTTCGCGACCAATCAGATTAGACGCGCCCAGCGGCTCGCGGCGTTTCAGGTCAGCTTCAGCCTGTTCTAACGCGGTTTGCTGCAGCTTGATGGTGGCTTGATACTGCTTGCCGTTGATCATCAGCTGGTGGGTTTGACGCACGCTGGTGGCCAACGCGGTCTGCGCTTTCTCAAACGCCTGCTCGGCATCGGTTTTATCCAGTGACACCAACACATCGCCTTTCTTCACGATGTCGGTGTTGTCGAACCACACTTTGTTTACGCTGCCGGAAACCTGCGCCATCACCTGCACCTGGTTGCCCGCCACGTACGCATCATCGGTTTCCTGGAAGTGACGCAGCACCAGATACCAGTAAGCCAGATACGAAACACCAATAATTACAAACACGATAGCCAGCAGGATCAGCACACCTTTGCGCTTCTTCTTTTTATTCGCTGGCTGTTGCGGGCTTTGAGCTTCCGCTGTCGCACTCATGTCGTTCTCCACGTTTTCCATTTGGTCGGGATGTGCTGATCCTTCAACACGGTTGCCCGAGTCGAAAAAGCCAGCGCTTGAGCGCTGGCCGGACAAAAGGGGATTAAAATAGCGATTTCGGAAGGTGATTGTGTCGCACTTCTTGCTATTAGCGCGACAGGGAAGCGATAACCTGATCTTCGTCCATTTTATCGAGACGGTTAAGTAACTTACGGGTAATCGATTCCAGCTGATCCTGCTCGTTAGTGGAGAGCGAAGACCACAAGTATTGCAGGCTCTGATGCTGCGGTGGCAGCAGCTGACGCAGGAACTCATTACCTTTTTCGGTCAAATGCAGATGCAGGCAGCGACGATCGTTCTCGCTTTCACGGCGTTCGATCCAGCCGCGCTTCTCCAGCTCATCGGCGATACGCGTGGCATTGGTGCGTGAAGAGCCGAGAGCAGAACTCAGTTCTGAAGGCTGAATGCTCTGATTTTCCTGCGCATCAAGGGTAATCAGTGCCATGAATAAGGTCTCGTTAATTCCCTGCGCCTTCAACATTTTGTTGCGATTATCCAGCAGTTTTCCCTGCATATGCATGCACAAGCGGGTCAGAATAATCTCCTGCAGCGGAAAATCTTTATGGCGGTTAGCACGGATGTTTAGCATCTGTTCAATGGGAGTAAACGAACTTTCCATTTTAAAAAAACCTCTTAGTTGCAACTGGTATAGTAATGATGGTGACAGATTAAGCGTAGTCACAATTTCCGCAGGTGATTGTTAGTACGATCACATTGTCAACATCTGACATTCCAGGTTGTTCCTTAACCCAGGGCATTTCGCCCTGACATCCCGCCTGATCATGCAGGCAGCCGATGTCATCAATTAATCCCGGGAAATCTTTTTACTGATAAATAATTTCGCGAGAAAAAATAACTCTGGTGAATAACTGCGCTGCTAACCATAACAAAGCCAATCATCAATGAACAGTATCGCTCAGCGGTTTGGTCTCATCTTTACGATTTCTAAACACTTTTAGCACGCAGCTTGTCCACTAAAATCAAGGCGTTGATTAACATGCTCTTAACAACGCCCGCGCGGATGCGATACCAGCAAAAATGATGGAATTCGATCGCTAAGCGGGAAGCAGTCATTGCGCGAGGAGAAGAGAGATAATCATTTGTGGGTAATAGTAACCGAAAAAATTATTTCAATGGTGTGTTAATTAACAGGACGTACCAGTGCGCTATAGCGCACGCTTCGCTTATCGGGGAATGAGAAAGGGTAAGGAAGAAACTTGCCGTAGCGGCGCAATTCATTGCGCAGAGTGGTTGTAGTGCATTTATCGCAAGAAAAACGGCGCGATAAATCGCGCCGCCACAATACCAACGCTAATGTAAATCGCGTTACTTCGCTGCCGCCAGCGCGTCCTGAATCCACTTATCGAATTCCGCCTGGTGACCTTTGATCCAGCCATCAACGTGGCCATTGATATCGGCTTCAGACGCATGGCCCGCATGCATCGCTGCATTCTCGGCGTTGATGTCGCCAATTGGCAGCTTCATCTCAGCAAACAGTTTTGCCGCTGCCGGATTTTTCTCGGTCCAGGCTTTGTTGGCGACAATGTGCATGGTGTTCACCGGGAAACCGTAGTTAGCACCGTTCGCCAGCTTGGTATCGACTTTGCTCTGCTCGCCTGGCAGTGAAGAGAACGGCACCTGCAGCCATACCACATCTTTACCCGGCTTCAGCACGTCGCTGACCCAATACGGCGTCCAGGTGTAATAGAACACCGGTTTGCCCTGCTTAAAGCGCGTGATGGTATCGGCGATCATCGCCGAGTAGTTGCCCTGATTGTGCTCAACGGTATTGCTTAGCTTGTAGGCTTCAATCTGGTGATTAATCACCGCTTCACAGCCCCAGCCTGGCGTACAGCCGGTCAAATCCGCTTTGCCATCGCCATTGGTATCAAACAGCTTGGCGATCTTCGGATCTTTCAGCTGCTCAATATTGGTGATGTGATACTGCTCGGCGGTTTTCTTATCGATCAGGTAACCCTGCGCAGCGCCACCGACGTAAGTGCCTTGACGATAAAACTTCGCATCGCCGCCCGCTGCTTTATACATATCGTCGTGCAGCGGTTTCCAGTTGGTGGCAATAAAGGTGGCATCACCGGCTGCGATAGTGGTGTACGCCACGTTGTAATCAATCTCGCTTGGCTTCTCAACGGTATAGCCGAGTTTCTCCAGCGCGCGGCTCACCAGCAGCGTCTGGAAGGTTTCTTCTGAGATGGTGCTCTGAGTCGGTTTAACGGTGATGCCTTTACCGGGCAGGTCGGCGGCGGACACGTGCGTCGCGGCGAACGTCGTCAGGACGGCAGCGATGAGAGCTGTCTTGCGCATAGTCATTCCTTATTTTACGTGTTACGTCGGAGACGGGCGGCCGCAGCGGACCGCCCATTGAAATCAGGCTTTTTTACTGAAAGGGCGCATCAGCAGACCCAGCGGGCCAGTGCTGTACCAGTGGCGGCTGCCACGGCTGCGACTGTCGCGGCCCATCGACTGGGTCAAACGATCAAGAATAATGGCGAGAATCACGATGCCCACGCCGCCGACGGTGGCGAGGCCCATATCCAGGCGACCAATGCCGCGCAGCACCATCTGGCCAAGACCGCCTACGGCGATCATCGAGGCGATGACTACCATCGACAGCGCCAGCATCAGCGTCTGGTTGACGCCAGCCATGATGGTCGGCATCGCCAGTGGCAACTGGACTTTGAACAGCATCTGGCGCGGGCTGGCACCGAAGGATTCACTCGCTTCAATCAGATCGGCTGGCACCTGCTTAATGCCCAGAATGGTGAGGCGCACAATCGGCGGCAGCGCAAAGATGATGGTCACCACCACGCCCGGCACGTTGCCGATACCAAACAGCATCACGATCGGCACCAGATAGACGAAGGCGGGCGTGGTCTGCATCGCATCCAGTAGCGGACGGATAATGCGCGCGGCACGTTCGCTGCGCGCCAGCCAGATGCCGAGCGGCAAGCCGATGATGATGCAGAACAGCAGGGCGGTCAGTACCAGCGCCAGCGTCACCATCGCCTGCGACCAGGCGCCAATTGCGCCGATGGCAATCAGCGAGACCAGCGTGGCAATGCCCATCGCCGGGCTGGCTATTTGCCAGGCGATCAGCGCAAACACCACAATCGCCACCGGCGCGGGCATGCCGAGCAGTAACTGCTGGAACGCGCTGAGGATGTAATCCACCGGCACGCGAATCCCCTGAAACACCGGGCGGAAATGGCTGACCACCCAATCGATGCCTTCAGTCACCCAGCTATCGAGGGGAATCCAGGTTTTATGGAACGGATCCATGATGTTGAAGTGTTCTGGCGCGGGAGCGGGCGCGCTGCTCAACCAGTCGCTGCTGCTGGCAGCATTGCTGGCGGCATCGTGGCCACCGCTGCTGGCGGCGGAGGGATCGCCCCATGCATCGGCGCTGTTATTATCCGCAGGCGCGGCACTGCCGCTCGCCCAGGGATCGCTGCTGCTGGCGGTGGCGCTGGTATCGGTTGTGGCAGGTTGCTGGGAGGTTTGGCTGGCGCTTTCCCACGGATTCGCTGTTTGTTCACTCATGATTAGGCTCCTTCACGGTCTAAAGCACGCAACAGCATGCTTTTCGAAATGATACCGACGTACTGATTCTCCTCGCTGACCACCGGCACGGCGCAGGGCGCTTGTGCCACATGCGACAGCAGATCGTTCAGGGAGGTATCGGCAGGAACCGCTAACGGCGTGTCGAGCAGCGCGCTATCCAGCCCTTCACCGGCCGCCAGCGCGGCTTTCAATGAATCGGTGGACACCACGCCAACAAACTTCTGTTTCTCCAGCACATAGCCATATTCGCGATCTTCATCCTGCAGCAGCTTGATGGCGGATCGCGGACCAAAACCGGCGGCTTTGCGGATCAGTGAACCCGCACTGCGACGCGCAATATCTTTGGCGCTAAACACGTGACTGATATCGACGCCACGGAAGAAGGTGCGCACATAATCGTTGGCAGGATTATTGAGGATTTCATCCGGCGTGCCGACCTGCACCACTTCGCCGCCCTGCATAATGGCAATGCGGTCGCCAATGCGCATCGCTTCATCGAGGTCGTGAGAAATAAATACGATGGTACGCTGATGTTTGGCCTGCAGTTTTACCAGTTCATCCTGCATTTCGGTACGAATCAGCGGATCAAGTGCTGAGAAGGCTTCATCCATTAATAAAATATCTGGATTAATCGCCAATGCGCGGGCTAATCCAACGCGTTGACGCATGCCGCCAGAAAGTTCATCGGGATAAGAGTGAGCGTAATTATCCAGGCCAACCTGACGCAATGCTTCCAGCGCTTTTTCCTGACGTTCGGCCAAAGCGACGCCGGCTAATTCTATGCCAAAAGCCGCGTTATTTAGCACCGTCATGTGCGGCATTAATGCGAAGGATTGGAATACCATGCTGATCTTATTTCTGCGTACTTCACGCAGTTCCGATTCCGATATTTTGGCAATATCGACACCGTCTATGATTACCTGGCCGCGGGTGGGCTCGATCAGACGATTGAGAAGGCGAACCATGGTGGACTTACCTGAACCTGAAAGCCCCATGATGACGAAGATCTCGCCTTCTTCAATGGCCAGACTGGCATTTTTGACGCCAACAGAGAGACCGGTTTTCGCCAGAATACTCTCTTTGCTTTCGCCTTTATCGATCAGCTTAAATGCCTTTTCGGGATTATCCCCAAATACCTTATATAAATTCTTTACTTCGAGTTTAATTGCCATGCAGTAATTAATTTCCCGGTTAAATGTTTAACTATTTCTTGTTGTGGTCCTGAGTAAAATTAAGCGCCCTATACCCTAACATAGTGAAATTATCTGACAACCCTGAATGGCGATATTCGGCGGCACGCGCAGCGGTCAATGGCTAAAATCGCCAGTGCTCACAAGGGATGCGCGTGGATTAAATTTTTATGAAGGATAGTGTGATTTATCACTATTTCACGGCGGAAATGGTGTCAATGGCGTGAAAAAAGATGTTGTGAGTGGAAATAGAAAGGGGCGATTGATGAATATTTAAATGTCAATTATGACGAGGCGAGGGGAATAAATGTGGAATCCAGGTCGCCATAAATGGCGACCCTACGACGTAGGGTGCGCATTAATGCGCACCGGGTATTAATGTTAAAAATTCCAGTCTTCGTCTTCGGTCTCTACTGCTTTCCCCATAACGTATGAGGAACCGGAGCCCGAGAAGAAGTCGTGGTTCTCATCAGCGTTGGGCGACAGCGCAGACAAGATCGCCGGGTTCACTGCGGTCAATTCCGCCGGGAACAGCGCTTCGTAGCCGAGGTTCATCAGCGCCTTGTTGGCGTTGTAGTGCAGGAAGGTTTTCACCTCTTCCGCCCAGCCGACTTCGCCGTACAACGCTTCGGTATACACCACTTCGTTTTCGTATAGTGCCAGCAGCAAATCAATCGCGAACTGTTGCAACTCTTCACGGCGACCAGCATCAACATTTTCCAGCGCTTTTTGGTACTTATAGCCGATGTAGTAACCGTGAACCGCTTCGTCACGAATGATCAGACGAATCAGGTCAGCGGTGTTGGTCAGCTTGCCACGGCTTGACCAATACATCGGCAGCCAGAAACCGGAGTAGAACAGGAACGATTCAAGGAACACGCTGGCAACTTTCTTCTTCAGCGGATCCTCGGCGCGATAGTGCTCCAGCACAATCTTCGCCTTGTTCTGCAGCGCGTCATTCTCTTCACTCCAGCGATACGCCGCATCGACATCTGCGGTGTTACACAGCGTGGAGAAAATCGAACTATACGAACGCGCATGCACCGCTTCCATAAAGGAGACGTTCGACAGCACGGCTTCTTCATGCGGTGTCATCGCATCCTCCATCAGGCCCGGCGCACCGATCACGTTCTGGATGGTGTCGAGCAGCGTCAAACCGGTAAACACCCGAATGGTCAGCTGCTGTTGCTGGTGGTCCAGCGACTGCCATGCCGGCAGATCGTTGGAGAGCGGCACTTTTTCCGGCAGCCAGAAGTTGCTGGTCAGTCGGTTCCACACTTCGAGATCTTTCTCGTCCTGGATGCGGTTCCAGTTAATCGCTTGAATTTGTTTAAGTTGCATAGTTTTCATCACAGTGAGCAGGAGACGCAGCCCTGCACCTCGGTGCCTTGAAGCGCCATCTGGCGCAGACGAATGTAATAGAGCGTTTTGATGCCTTTTTTCCACGCGTAGATCTGCGCTTTGTTGATATCGCGCGTGGTGACGTCGTCGCGGAAGAACAGCGTCAGCGACAGGCCTTGATCGACGTGCTGCGTGGCTTCGGCGTAGGTATCAATAATCGCCTCCGGCCCAATTGAGTACGCATCCTGATAGAGGTCGAGATTGTCGTTGGTCATAAACGGCGCCGGATAATAGACGCGGCCGGTTTTGCCCTCTTTACGGATCTCAATGCGCGACACAATCGGGTGAATGCTGGAGGTCGCATGGTTGATGTACGAGATCGAACCGGTGGGCGGAATCGCCTGCAGGTTCTGGTTGTACAGTCCATGCTGCATCACCGCTGCACGTAGCGCTTGCCAGTCGGCCTGCGTTGGCAGAGTCAGTCCGGCATCGGCGAACAGTTTTGCCACGCGCGCGGTGCGCGGCAGCCAGCGCTGTTCGACATATTTATCGAAGTAACTGCCGCTGGCGTATTTCGACTCGGCGAAACCGTCAAAACTCTTCTGATGCTCCTGCGCCAGCAGATTCGAGGTGCGCACGGCGTGATAGGTGACGCAATAGAAGTAGAGATTGGTGAAGTCCAGCGCCTCTTCTGAACCGTACGCCATGCCTTCGCGCGCCAGATAACCGTGCAGGTTCATCTGGCCGAGGCCAATGGCGTGCGAGCGGCGATTGCCTTCCGCCACCGACGGCACCGAATTGATCTCACTCATCTCAGAAACGGCGGTCAGCGCACGCACGGCGGTTTCCACGGTTTGTGCCAGATTGCGCGAATCCATGGCATGCGCAATGTTGAGCGAGCCGAGGTTGCAGGAGATATCTTTGCCGACGCGACGATAGCTAAGATCGTCATTGAACTCGCTGGCGCTATTAACCTGCAAAATCTCGGAGCAGAGATTACTCATGTTAATGCGACCGGCAATCGGGTTACTGCGGTTCACGCTGTCTTCGAACATGATGTACGGATAGCCCGATTCAAACTGAATCTCCGCCAGCGTCTGGAAGAAATCGCGCGGTTTGATGTAGGTTTTGGTGATGCGATCGTCCGCCAGCATCTCGTCGTAATGCTCGCTGATGCTGATATCACCAAAGGCTTTGCCGTAGATGCGCTCAACATCGTACGGCGAGAACAGCGCCATATCGCGATTCTCTTTCGCCAGCTGGAAGGTGATATCCGGGATCACCACGCCAAGCGACAGCGTTTTAATGCGGATCTTCTCGTCGGCGTTTTCGCGTTTGGTATCGAGAAAACGGAAAATATCCGGATGATGGGCATTCAGCCACACCGCGCCTGCGCCCTGACGCGCACCGAGCTGGTTGGCGTAGGAAAACGCATCTTCCAACATCTTCATTACTGGAATCACGCCCGACGACTGGTTCTCAATGCGCTTAATCGGCGCACCCGATTCACGCAGGTTGGAGAGCAGGAACGCTACGCCGCCCCCGCGTTTCGACAGCTGCAGCGCCGAGTTCACCGCGCGACCAATCGATTCCATGTTGTCTTCGATGCGCAGCAGGAAGCAGGAGACCAGCTCGCCGCGCTGCTGCTTTCCGCAGTTAAGGAAGGTTGGCGTAGCCGGCTGGAAGCGACCGCTTAGCATCTCCGCCAGCAGCTCGCGCGCTAAGGTTTCATTGCCGCGAGCCAGCGTCAGCGCCACCATGCAGGCGCGCTGTTCAAACGTTTCCAGATAGCGTTTGCCGTCGAAGGTTTTCAGCGTATAGCTGGTGTAAAACTTCCACGCACCGAGGAAGGTGTGAAAAGCGAAACCCGCCGCATCGGCTTCATCGTGCAGCTGGCACAGGAAAGCGAAATCGTACTGATTCAGCACTTCGGCTTCGTAGTAGCCTTCGGCCACCAGATAGCGCAGGCGTTCACCCGCAGAGGCAAACTGCACGGTATGGGGTTGCACATGCTGCAGGAAGAACTGGCGCGTCGCTTCGTGATCTTTGCTGAACTGGATGCGGCCGTCGGCGTCATACAGGTTCAGCATCGCGTTAAGCGCGTGGTAATCCGTTAGCGAGCTGTTTAGGGTGTCTGTCGTTGCCAAAATTGGGTCACTCCCGCTTTTACATTAGCGATATCGTCGGGGGTTCCCATCAGCTCAAAGCGGTAGAGATAGGGAACCTGACATTTCTGCGCAATGATGTCGCCCGCCAGGCAATAGCCTGCACCGAAGTTGCGGTTACCGGCAGCAATCACCCCGCGAATCCCGCGTCGGTTGGCATCATCATTGAGGAATTGAATCACTTGTCTCGGCACGGCTCCGCGCGAACTGCCGCCGCCGTAGCTCGGCACCACTAAAATGTAGGGCTGTTCGATATGCAGGCGCTGCGTGCCATCAACCGGAATGCGGCGGGCAGGCAGCCCAAGACGCGTGATGAATCGGTGCGTGTTTTCCGACTGGCTAGAGAAATAGACCAGTGGAAACATGGCTTATACCCCGACGGCCGCGAGCTGGCCCAGGCTGGCAATTTTGTCGGGACGGAAGCCACTCCAGTGATCGTCTTGTGTCATCACCACTGGCACCTGGCGATAGCCGAGAGATTTGAGGTTGTCGATGGCTTCAGGTTGGGTATCAAGGTTGATCAGCTGATAGTCGATACCTTTGCGGTCCATGGCATTTTTTGTCGCATTGCACTGGACACAGTTATCTTTGGTGTAAATAATAATGCGCATGATTCGTATTTCCCTTTGATTGCGGTCAGATTGCGAGATACGAAGCAAATTCCTGTTTGCATCGAACTTCGTCCTTGACGACATTGGGTAGTTAGTTGATGGGTTAAATACTAGATGTAGTGTTCCTGGCGGTCAAGCCCACCATATATAGGGTTTTGTGATTTTGTTCTTTGGATAATCGCTAAGCCCAGAGATCATGCGCCTTCCAGGCCGGAAAAATTTTTTGTAAAGGGAATGGAGTGGGAAGGTTGGTTGGATTTTGTGCGATTTGACCCTCATCCCAGCCTTCTCCCGCAAGCGGGAGAAGGAGCCGATCCAGCTAATTATTCCCTCTCCCGCTTGCGGGAGAGGGCTAGGGTGAGGGAAAGCGCGCACTATCTCGCGCCCACAAAAAAGCCTCGCATCAGCGAGGCTTATTGAGTCTACTTTCAGGCTTATCGGCGTGAAGACACCAGCAGCGCGCCAAGCACCAGGCCTATTGCCGCACCGACGCCCACGCCGTGCCACGGCTTGTCGTGGACATAGGCATCAACCTGCGTACCCGCATCACGCGCCGCTTGCGATACGCGACTCTGTCCGCCGCTCAGTTTGGCACGCGTCTGCTTCAGCAGCGCCTGCGCCTGGCTGCGTGCATTATCAACCTCATCTTTAGCTTCACTGCCATAAGATTTAAGTAACGCCTCTAGCGAATCGGCCAGTTCGTTTACATCCTGATTGATATCAATGTCATCGTTTTTTGCGCTTCGATTAAACATTTTTTAGCTCCCTTTGATTTAAAACGTAATACTCAGTGTAGACGAAGCGTGATTAAACGCAGGGATGTGCCAGGCTTTAGGGAAAATTCCGAATGCCCATGCCATCCTGCTGCTGTAAGGTTGCGGGGCTGTGAGAAGAGAGGAGCAAGCATGTATTTACGACCAGATGAGGTAGCGCGCGTACTTGAGAAAGTAGGCTTCGAAATGGATACCCAAACGCCAAAAATTTACGGTTATCGTCGCGGCGAAAACTATGTGTATGTTAATCGCGAAGCGCGAATGGGACGGACCGCCTTAATCATTCACCCGACGCTGAAAGAGAAAAGCCAGAGCTTTGCTGAACCGGCCTCAGAGATGAAAACCTGCGATCACTACACGCAATTCCCACTCTATTTAATGGGCGATTCGCAGGAGCATTACGGTATTCCGCACGGCTTCAGCTCGCGCGTTGCGCTTGAGCGTTATCTGCAAGGCGTATTCGGCGCCTGATCTTGCGCCCCGTCAACGCGGGGCCGCAAACCCTCACTGAATCCTCTCCTTCTGCCCCGTTGCAAATCCGCACGCTGACGCGTATAACCTTGTGTCCATATAGATGTTCAGACGTCCATACGGATAATTATGATGCAAACTCAGGCTACGCCTCCGCAGGAAAATTTTAAGCGCACCATGAAAGTACGGCATCTGGTGATGCTGTCGCTTGGCGGTGTGATCGGAACCGGACTGTTCTTCAATACCGGCTATATCATCTCAACCACCGGCGCAGCCGGAACCTTGCTGGCCTATCTGATTGGTGCGCTGGTGGTGTGGCTGGTGATGGTCTGTCTCGGCGAGTTGGCCGTGGCGATGCCGGAAACTGGCGCATTCCACGTCTATGCCGCACGCTATCTCAGCCCGGCCACCGGTTATACCGTCGCCTGGCTGTACTGGCTCACCTGGACGGTGGCGCTGGGTTCCAGCCTGACTGCCGCCGGATTCTGTATGCAGTATTGGTTCCCGAGCGTGCCGGTATGGACGTGGTGTCTGGTGTTCTGCATCGCCATCTATCTGCTGAATATCGTCTCAACGCGCTTCTTTGCCGAAGGTGAATTCTGGTTCTCCATCATCAAAGTGATCACCATCATCGCTTTTATCCTTCTCGGCGCAGGCGCGATCTTTGGTTTTATCCCGATGAAAGACGGCAGCGCCGCGCCGGGATTGCACAATCTCACCGCGTCCGGCTGGCTGCCGCACGGCACGCTGCCGATTCTGATGACCATGGTGGCGGTCAACTTCGCGTTCTCGGGCACGGAATTGATCGGTATCGCCGCTGGTGAAACCGAGCAGCCGCAAAAAGCGCTGCCACTGGCGATCCGCACCACCGTGGCACGGTTGATCATCTTCTTTATCGGCACGGTATTCGTGCTGGCGGCGCTGATCCCGATGGATCAGGCGGGGATCGTCAAAAGCCCGTTTGTGCTGGTGTTTGAAAAGATCGGCATCCCGTACGCAGCGGATATCTTCAACTTCGTGATCCTGACCGCCATCCTCTCCGCCGCTAACTCCGGCCTGTATGCTTCAGGCCGTATGTTGTGGTCGCTGGCTAATGAGAACACGCTGCCGCGTTGTTTTGCGCGTGTTAATCGCCGCGGCATTCCGGTGCTGGCGCTGACCGTGAGCATGATTGGCGGCCTGCTGGCGCTGTTCTCCAGCGTAATTGCGCCGGACACGGTGTTTGTGGCGCTGTCGGCGATTTCCGGTTTTGCCGTGGTAGCGGTGTGGCTCAGCATCTGCGCCTCGCACTATGTGTTCCGTCGTCGCCATCTGCAAGCGGGTGGCAGCTTACTACAGCTGGCGTATCGCGCGCCGCTCTATCCGCTGACGCCGATTCTCGGCTTCCTGCTTTGCCTGCTGGCGTGCGTCGGACTGGCGTTCGATCCGTCGCAGCGTATTGCGTTGTGGTGCGGCATTCCGTTTGTGCTGTTCTGCTATGCCGCATACCATGTCACGCAACGACGTAAGTCATCCCTTAAGGCTGAGGAGGCCAACGATGTCGCGTAATCCCATCGCGCAGGCACTAACCCAAACTGACACGCTGATTCTCGATGGTGCGCTGGCGACCGAGCTGGAAGCGCGCGGCTGCAATCTGGCCGATGCGTTGTGGTCGGCCAAAGTGCTGGTAGAAAATCCTGAGCTGATTTATCAGGTGCATCACGATTACTTTGCCGCAGGCGCGCATGTGGCGATCACCGCCAGCTATCAGGCCACACCGCAGGGTTTTGCTGCGCGCGGATTAGATGAAGCGCAGGCGCTGGCACTGATTACCCAGAGCGTACAGCTGGCGCAGCGCGCGCGTGACGACTATCGCGCATCTTCGGCCAGCACCGCGCCATTGCTGGTGGCCGGATCCGTCGGGCCGTATGGCGCGTTTCTGGCCAATGGCGCGGAGTATCGGGGTGATTACGCGCTGCCGGAAGAGGAGATGAAAGCGTTCCACCGTCCGCGCGTGAAGGCGTTGCTGGAAGCGGGTGTCGATCTGCTGGCCTGCGAAACGCTGCCGTCCTTCGCTGAGGCGCAGGCGCTGGTGAGTTTACTGGCCGAATTCCCTGACAGCAGCGCGTGGTTCTCCTTTACCCTGCGCGATGCCGAACACCTCAGCGACGGCACGCCGCTGAGCAAAGTGGCGCAGCTGGTGAATGCGGCACCGCAAGTGGTGGCGATTGGCATCAACTGCGTGGCGCTGGAGAGCGTGACGCCCGCTCTGCGCAGCTTACAGGCGCTGTGTGACAAACCGCTGCTGGTCTATCCGAACTCCGGCGAGCAGTACGATGCCAGCAGCAAAACCTGGCACTCCGCGCCATCGGGTTGCACGCTGCATGACAAGTTCGCCGAATGGCAGCAGGCGGGCGCACGTTTGATTGGCGGCTGCTGCCGCACCACGCCGCAGGATATCGCGGCGATTGCCGCCTGTTGTCAACCGCAATAAAGCGCAGAAAATCATCAGTGATAGCGCGATTAAGCACAGAAGGGCAGTTTACACTGTCCTATCTGATGCTAATGCGGACCTGCTATGAACCTGCGACCTCTTTTTCCTGCCTGTGCGCTGCTGCTGAGCGGCTGCGCCACCATTGTCGGCACTGAAACGCAACCGGTGAAAATCGACTCCCTGCCGCAAGGCGCGCGTTTCACCGTGCAGGATGAGACCGGCCGCGCGGTGGCGCAGGGCTATACGCCGCAAACCGTTGAGCTGGCGAAATCGACCGGGAATTACTTTGGTAAGAAGCACTATCAGGTGATGCTGGAGAGTCCGGGCTACGTGCCGCTAACCTTGCCGATCGAGGCCAGTGCCAATCTGTGGTATTTGCTGGGCAATATTCCGCTATTGGGCTTCCCCGGCTGGTTGCTGGTCGATCCCTTTTATGGCGGCATGTACGATCTCAAACCTGAACATCCGCAGCCGAAGTTGAACGTCGTTGGCGCACGCGGTTAATCACGCAGCCATTTATGGCGTAATGCCGCTCAGTTAAGCGCAGAGCGACTTTCGTTCGCCATGTACTGAGGCAGTTGCAGTACCCTGGTGCGGCGACCGAGCAGAGAGCGCCTGGCCGCGCCCTCTGCACTCCCGGGCCTTGCGCCAGCCCAATCCGCCGCTTCGCGGTACCTTCACTCATTCACGATTCCTGACGGACCGGTGGCGATTCGCTCCTGCTCAGCGCCACCTCTCGCCGCATCCATGCGGCTCGCCCTGGAATCCCTCATTCGCTCAGCGGTTTGGGATGTCGCCTCAACACCGTCGCTGCAGCGACAATGCGTTTTTCTGACTCACCATTGCTACAAACCCCGTAGGGTCGCCATTCATGGCGACCTGGTGCGCATGAATGCATAGACAATGATTACTGCGCGGTGGGCTTCACCATCGCATTGGCGCTTTTATGCTGCGCCAGATGCTGCTGCTGGAAAATGCACATGCGGATGGTGTTGCGGTATTCGCCGTTGATGAAAAATTCGTGCTTTAGTACGCCTTCCACCTCAAAACCCAACTTGGTGTAGATATGCACCGCCTTCTTATTCTCTTCATCGACAATCAGATAGAGTTTGTAGAGATTCAGCACCGAAAAGCCGTAATCCATCGCTAACTTTGCCGCTTTCGTGGCTAAGCCTTTGCCCTGATGTGAAGGATCGATAATGATCTGAAACTCAGCGCGGCGATGCACGTGATTAATCTCGACCAACTCCACCAAACCGGCTTTGTGTCCATCATGCTCCACCACAAAGCGACGCTCGGTTTGATCGTGGATGTGTTTGTCATACAGGTCAGAAAGCTCGACGAAGGCTTCGTACGGCTCCTCAAACCAGTAACGCATCACGCTGGCGTTGTTATCGAGTTGATGCACAAAGCGTAAATCTTCCCGCTCCAGCGGACGTAACTTAACCGTCATACGGTATTCCTTGTTGTTGAATGTTGTTCCACGATGCGGCCCTGCGCCATGCGCGCCGCGCGATCGCACATGTGATCGATCACATCCGGATCGTGGCTGACCAGCACCATGGTTAAACCATCTTTTTGTTTTAGATCGTTGAGCAGGTTGAGGATCTCGGCCTGCACCGACATGTCCAGCGCCGAGGTCGGCTCATCCAGCAGCAGGATCTTTGGTTCCAGCAGCAGGGCGCGCACAATCGCCACGCGCTGACGCTGACCGCCCGAAAGCTGATGCGGATAGCGATCCGCCAGCGCCGGATCCAGCCCGACATGGCGGAACCCGGCATTAATGCGGTCGTCGATGTTATCACGCTTAAGCATTTTCAGCGGTTCCGCCAGCGTGCGACGCAGGCGATGACGCGGATGCAGCGAAGCGTAGGGATCCTGAAACACCATCTGCACATCGCGGCGCAGCTGGCCGGTAAACGCTTTGCCGGGCTGCACGGCGGTGCCCGCCAGCGACATGCTGCCGCTCCAGTGCGGATTCAATCCCGCCAGCACCCACAGCAGCGACGACTTGCCGCAGCCGGACGGGCCAACCAGACCAAAACACTCACCGGCCGCGACCTGCAGCGACACATCGTGCACCACGGTACGCAGCTCGTAACCTTGCTTGTGCGAAACGCTGAGGTTCGATAACTCAATCATCATTCTTCTCCAGTGCTGCACGATCCAGCACCGGCAAGCGCTCGCCGTGCGTGGCTTTACTCGGACGACAGGCCCACAAGGTGCTGGTGTAAGGATGGCTGGCGTTGGAGAGTTCGGACGCCGGCAAGGTATCCAGCACGCGGCCCTGATACATCACCATCACACGTTCGCAGTGCTCGGAAACCTGTTGCAGATCGTGGCTGATCAGCAGCAAACCCATGTTGCGCTGCTCCACCAGACGACGAATCAGCGCCAGTACCTGATCGCGCATCGCGTGATCGAGTGCCGACGTGGGTTCATCGGCGATCAGCAGTTCAGGATCGGTGATCAGGGCGATCGCCAGCATCACGCGTTGGCCCATGCCGCCAGAGAGTTGATGCGGATAACGTTTCATCAACTGACGCGGATCGGGCAGACCCACCGCATCCAGCATTTCGCACACTTTCTCTTTACGCTCGGCGCGGCTCAATTTGTGGTGCAGCACCAGCGGCTCTTCTACCTGCCAGCCGATAGTGCGCGTGGGATTGAGCGCATATTTCGGATCCTGCATCACCATCGCCACTTTGCTGCCGCGCAGTTGAATCCAGTCACGCTCGCGCAGGCTCAGCGCATCGGTACCGACAATCTGCAAACGATCGGCCTGCAAGTGCAGCGAAGGTGACAGCAAGCCCATCAGCGTGCGCGCGGTGAGTGATTTACCGGAACCGGATTCCCCCACCAGCGCCACGCGCTCGCGGCCAATTTGAAAGCCGATGTTATCGACCAGCAGCGCATCATCGCTGCGAATCGTCAGACCTTGTACATCAATTAACAAATCATTTGGCATGACGAGTATCCAGTCGGTCACGCAGGCCATCGCCTGTCAGGTTAAACGCCAGGCTGGCGAAGAGAATCGCGCCGCCGGGTGCGGCGGCTACCCACCATTGGTCGAAGATCACTTTACTGCCTTCCGCCACCATCGAACCCCATTCAGCGGTAGGCGGTTGCACGCCCATGCCAAGGAAGCCGAGGCCCGCCGCTGAAAGAATGATTCCGCCGAGGCTCAGCGCGGCACGCACCACCGCCGTTGGCATACACAGCGGCAGAATATGACCAAACATCAGGCGCAAGCCGGTGATGCCCTGCATGCGCGCGGCGGCGAGGTAATCACTGCGGCGCAGCGCCAGCGTTTCAGCACGCGCCTGACGGGCAAACGGCGGCCAGCTAGTAAGCGCCAACGCCAGAGCGCCATTCATCAAACCGGGGCCGAGCATGGCGACCAGCGCCAGCGCAATCACCAGATTCGGCAGCGACAGGAAGATATCGGTAATGCGCATCAACACGCGCTCGGTCCAGCCGCCCAGGTAACCGGCGGTAATGCCGACCAGCAGGCCAACCGGAATGGTCAGCACCAGAATCAGTGACACCAGCAGCAGCGTTGGGCGCGCGCCGTAAATCACGCGTGACAGCAGATCGCGGCCAAAGCCATCGGTGCCGAACCAGTGCAGCGCCGACGGCGCCTGCAAACGCTGGGAGATGATCTGCGCATTGGGATCGAAAGGCGCCAGCAAAGGCGCGAACAATGCCATCGCCACCACAATCAGCACCAGCGTCAGGCCGATGGTGAGCGAGGTCACGCGCGCGCGGCGGCGGCGCGGACGCAGCGTTTCCAGTTCAGAGAGTTGTTGAGTCATCGGGTTCTCGGATCGGTTAACCAGGTCAGGGCATCGGCCAGCGCGTTGAGCAGAATAAAGCAGCTGCCAATCAGCAAGGTCGAGCCAAGAATCGCCGGTACATCAGAGGAAAACAGCGCGTTGGTCATGTAGCGACCGACGCCAGGCCAGGCAAAAACCGTTTCGGTCAAGACCGAACCTTCCAGCAGCGTGGCGTAGGAGAGGGCGATAACGGTAATCAGCGTGCCCAGCACGTTGGGGAAAATATGCCGCAGCAAAATGCGGCCACGGCTGGCACCTTTGGCGCGCGCCAGCACCACGTACTCTTTGCTGCTCTCTTCCAGCAGCGCCGCGCGCAGCAGGCGCGTAATGCCCGCCATCGCCAGCAGGCCGAGAATCACCACCGGTAGCCACAAATGGGCAATCGCATTGCGGAACATCTCGGGATCGCCAGACATCCAGCTATCAATCAGCACAAAACCGGTTTTCGGCTCCAGCGTGTAGATCCAGATATCATCGAGCTGGCCCGGTCCGGCAGACCAGTGCAGCACGGCGTAAAACAGCAGCAAACCCAGCAGGCCGAGCCAGAACACCGGCACCGAGTAGCCAAGCAGCGACACAAAACGCGCCACGTTATCGATAATGCTGCCCGGTTTCCACGCCGCCAGCAGCGCCAGGGCAATGCCAAACACTGCGGCAAAAATCATCGCGCAGGTGGCCAGCTCAATGGTGGCGGGGAAGGTACGCATCAGGTCGGCGCTGACCGGTTGATTGGTCAGGTGCGATAAGCCGAGATCGCCGCGCGCCAGATGGCTGATATAGCGCCAGAACTGCACCAGCACCGGCTGATCGAGGCCGAGATCGTGGCGCACCTGCGCGTAAGTGGCTTCACTGGCGTGATCGCCGGCGATCTGTTGCACCGGATCGACAGGCGACAGGTGCGACAGCATAAAAGTGAACGCTAACAAACCGACCAACGTTACCAGCAGCGAAAGCAGGCTGGTAACGAGGTGGCTAACGCGTTGCCAGAGTGGCCGGGCGAACCCGGCCTGTGAAGCTGACACTGCCATTACTTAGAAACCTGCGAGTAATAGACCATGTCCGGGTTGATGCCCTGCACATAGCCTTGCAGATTGTCGCGCAGCGCAATCAGGTTTTTCGCCTGCAAGCCAATCACATACGGCGAGTTCTTCAGCACTTCACGCTGCATCGCCTGATAAAGTTCGACGCGCTTGTTGTTATCGCTCTCGGCGGTGGCGGCCAGCGTTTGCTTGTTCAGCTCTGGGATATGCCAGTCAGAACGGTAAGCCACGGTTTTGCTGCCATCTTCCGGGTTGTAAGCGAAGGACGCGGCGTTGGTGTTTGGATCGAAATAGTCTGCGCCCCAGGCGTTCAGGGTGGCTTCGTATTTGTGCGCCTTCACGCGGGTAGAGACTTCAGAGCTCAGGCCAGGCTGCACTTCAACCTTCACGCCACCTTTGGCAAAGCTGCCCTGCAGCGCCTGCGCGATGTCGAGGTAAGGCGGCTGATTGCTGGTGGAGAGCTTGAAGCTGACGTTAGTCAGACCGGCTTTCTTCAGAATCGCTTTGGCTTTCTCAGGATCGTAGGTGTATGGCGTGTCGTTGATTGCGCCGAGGAAACCTTTCGGCAGGAAAGTCTGATGCACGTCGAACTGGCCTTTCAGCAGGTCGTTAGCGATACCTTTATAGTCGAACAGGTAACGAGCCGCTTCCCACAGCGCCGGGTTCTTTAGCACCGGATTTTCACCAATGTTGAACTGGATGTAGTAGAGCGACGCCATCGGGATCGCTTCAGTCTTCACGCCCGCTTTGCCTTTCAGCGAGGCAATCTGATCCGCGCCGAGGTTACGCGCGATATCTACATCGCCCTGTTCCAGCAGCAGACGACGCGCCGCCGGTTCCGGCACGTTTTTGATCAGGATGTTTTTCAGCTTCGGTGCGCCCGCCGGAGACGTTGGGTTGGCGCTCAACAGAATCGCTTCATGCAGCACCACTTTGCGAATCTGATACGGGCCGCTACCGGCAGAGTGAGTGCCAAGCCATGCGTGGCCGAAGTCACCGTTTTTCGCGTTGGCCTGCGCGGTTTTCTCATCAACAATCGAAGAGACCGGCGCGGAGAGCAGGCTGAGCACATACGCCGGGCTGACGTTGGCGCTCCAGCTGATCTGTACGTGGTTGTCATCAACTTTCTTCAGGAAGGTATCGACGTTGTCTTTATTCCAGCCAAGTTGGGTAAGAATAAAGGAGGGATCGAGGTTGAGTTTCACCACGCGGCCCAGCGAGAAGATCACATCTTCCGGACGCAACGGATTGCCGCTGGCGAACTGAGCGCCTTTGCGCAGTTCAAAGGTCAGGCTGCGATTATCGCTGCCCGCTTGCCAGGAGGTCGCCAGCGTTGGCTGCAAATCGGTTGGATTGGTGGGATCGGACTGAACCAGGCGCTGATAAATGTTAGTGAACGCTTGCACCGTGGTGAGCTCAAAGCCCTGCGCGGGATCGAAGCTGTCGGCATCGTCGGTGGACTGGGCAATAACCAGCGTATCTTTCGGCGTCGCTGCCTGAACAGAGAAGGCGGCTACCAGCGATAACGCTAGCAGTGAGGGAATAATTTTTTTCATGTTGTTTCCTTGCCTAAAAAAAGTAACGCGAGTTTACGAGAGCGCAGCAGTGAAGAATAGTCAATTTCAGGCTATGCATATGCATTAATGATCTAAGTCGGGTGGTTCAGTTATAAGGAAGGTAGGCTGCATGGCCGTCGTAGGGGCGCCATTTATGGCGACCGAAATGGGATATATCAACTCAACTGCAACGAAATATAAATGTTCTGTGATTAACCGATAATTAACTTTACTTCGTTCCTTCCGGGAATATAATGGCCGCAATTTCAAAGCAGGAGAGTTCAGTTGGACAGTCACCCTTTTAGTTGGCATCACAAGGCAAGCTGACGCGCGAACTTTTTTGTCGCTGCTTGCCACCTCGGCGGGCAGCAATCCTCCCTTTTCTGATGATTGTTCCCTTATAACGACACTGTAACGGGCTAAAGCCCGTGGGAAGATCATCATGCATATGATTTTTAACACACTTTTCCCTCCGCCTCGATACGCGCGCTGAACCTCAGCGTGCTGATTTGCGCTGCGCATTAGACAGCTTTTCGCTGTTCGATTGCGTGGTGTTTACCTTCGTCTTTATTTATTACTCGTTATTTTTCGAGCGACTCTTTTCGTCTTTAATTTCCGGGAGGTGATATGGAAATTCCCGACAGGTTATTTTTAATTTAAAAAAGCATTGCCGTTAATTTAATTTGTGTGCCACGCACGCAGGGATTTTTATTGCCGTAATAAAGAGGAATGTCACCATGACTGACATGAAACTCAACCAGGAAAAAAAAGCCTGGAATACCACGCGCCAGCCGCGTCAAAAAACACCGCGTTACCTGATTGAAGATGAAGCCGGCTTCACTGCCGACGAAACGCTGGTGCGTCTGCGCAGCGATGCGCTTGGCCTGAGTGCACGTGAAGCCGAGGCACGTTTAGACGTGTATGGGCGCAATCAGGTTGAACACGACAAAGCGCCACCGGCGTTATTGCAGTTGCTGCAGGCGTTCAACAATCCGTTTATCTATGTCCTGATGGCGCTGGCGTTGGTGAGCTTTTTCACTGATTTCTGGCTGCCGCTGCGCAACGGCGAGGAGACCGATCTGACCGGTGTCATCATCATTGTGACGATGGTAACGCTCAGCGGTTTGCTGCGCTTCTGGCAGGAGTTCCGCACCAACAAAGCGGCGCAGGCGCTGAAATCAATGGTGCGCACCACCGCAACAGTGCTGCGTCGTGAGTCAGCGCAGCAAGCGCCGCTCAAACATGAAGTGGATATCGCCACGCTGGTGCCGGGTGACATCATCTATCTGTCGGCGGGGGATTTGGTGCCTGCCGATGTGCGGCTGCTGGATTCACGCGACCTATTTATCAGCCAGGCGATTTTGACCGGCGAATCGTTACCGGTTGAAAAATATGACGTCACCGGCCACGTCACCAGTAAAAGCAGCGGGGCCAGCGAGCAGGGCACATCGCTGCTGGAACTCGGCAGCGTTTGCCTGATGGGCACCAACGTGTCCAGCGGTAGCGCCAAAGCGGTGGTGGTGGCGACCGGCAGCGAAACCTACTTCGGCAGCCTGGCGAAATCGATTGTGGGTAACCGCTCACAAACCGCCTTTGACCGCGGTGTCAACAGCGTGAGCTGGCTGTTAATCCGCTTCATGCTGGTGATGGTGCCGGTGGTGTTGCTGATTAATGGTTTGACCAAAGGCGACTGGCTGGATGCTTCGCTGTTTGCGCTGGCGGTGGCGGTAGGTTTGACGCCTGAAATGTTGCCGATGATCGTCAGCTCTAACCTGGCGAAAGGCGCCATCGCCATGTCGCGGCGTAAAGTGATCGTCAAACGCCTGAACGCGATTCAAAACCTCGGCGCGATGGATATTCTCTGCACCGATAAAACCGGCACGCTGACGCAGGACAACATCATTCTGGAGCATCATCTGGATTGTGCTGGCGTCGAAAATTCTCGCGTGCTGATGTTGAGCTGGCTCAACAGCCACTATCAAAGTGGCACGTTGAATCTGATGGATCGCGCCATTTTGCAGTACGGCAAAAACCGCGTCAGCGAGGCGGTGGGCGACACCTATATTAAAGTGGATGAACTGCCGTTTGATTTTATTCGCCGTCGCGTTTCGGTGGTGGTGCGCGATCGTCGTCTCAATCAACAGATGTTGATCTGCAAAGGCGCGGTGGAAGAGATGCTGAGCATCGCGACTGCCGAGCGTGAAGGCAAACTGGTGCAGCCGCTGAACGAAACGCGTCGCGCAGAACTGCTGGCGCTGGCACATCAATATAATGAGCAGGGTTTCCGCGTGCTGCTGGTGGCGAGTCGCGTGCTGGCGGAGCCGGGTTTACAACAGCCGCTGAGCGTGGCGGATGAGCAAGGGTTAACGGTTGAAGGGCTGCTGACTTTCCTCGATCCACCGAAAGAGAGCGCCGCCAAAGCCATCAGCGCGCTGCGCGACAATGGCGTCAGCGTCAAAGTGCTGACCGGCGATAATCCGGTGGTCACCGCGCGTATTTGCCAGCAGGTTGGCATCGACAGCGGCGCCATCATCACCGGCGACCAGATTGCCCTGATGAGCGACGAGCAACTGGCCGATGCCGCCGCGCAGAGTTCGGTATTCGCTAAACTCACGCCGCTGCAAAAATCACGCATTCTGCGCGCGCTGCAACAGCAAGGGCATACCGTGGGCTTCCTCGGCGACGGGATTAATGATGCCCCGGCGCTGCGCGATGCCGATGTTGGGATTTCCGTGGATAGCGCGGCGGATATCGCCAAAGAGTCCTCCGATATCATCCTGCTGGAAAAAGATTTGATGGTGCTGGAAGAGGGCGTCATGAAGGGACGCGAAACCTTCGGCAATATCATCAAGTACCTGAACATGACCGCCAGCTCCAACTTCGGCAACGTGTTCTCGGTATTGGTGGCGAGCGCCTTTATTCCGTTCCTGCCGATGCTGGCGATTCATCTGCTGATTCAGAACCTGATGTACGATCTGTCCCAGCTGGCGCTGCCGTGGGACAAAATGGACCGCGAGTTCCTGCGCAAACCGCGTAAATGGGACGCGCGTAATATCAAACGCTTTATGCTGTGGATTGGGCCAACGTCATCGATTTTCGATATCACCACCTTCGCGCTGATGTGGTACGTGTTCGCGGCGAATACGCCAGAAATGCAGTCGCTGTTCCAGTCCGGCTGGTTTATTGAAGGCCTGCTGTCGCAGACGCTGGTGGTGCACATGCTGCGCACGCAAAAGATTCCGTTTATCCAGAGCCGTGCGGCGCTGCCGGTGCTGCTGACCACTGCGTGTGTGATGATCGCCGGTATTCTGCTGCCGTTCTCACCGCTGGGCGCGATGGTGGGATTGGTGCCGCTGCCATGGTCTTACTTCCCATGGCTGGTGGCAACGCTGCTGGGTTATTGCGTGGTCGCGCAGGGCATGAAAATGCTCTACATCAAGCGCTTTGGTCAGTGGTTTTAAACACATGGAGGCGAAATGCGTAACCGCAATCTCAATAAGGTGGTGTTTCACCTGATAATGATGATGATCGTCATCGTGGTGTTAACGCTGGTGTTTCGTTAACGAAAAAGGGCAGGATTTCCTGCCCTTTTCTTTACTCTTCGTCTGGCTGGTAATACTGCACGCCGATTTCAATGCGCTCGCGGCCGCTGGCTACGCGATGGCGATTGCTGTCGCGCAGCGAATAGATGCAGCCGCAATACTCTTGCTGATAGAAGCGTTCGCGCTTGCTGATCTCAATCATGCGTGACGAGCCGCCACCTTTACGCCAGTTAAATTCCCAATAAAGCATATCCGGATAGTGCGCCGCCGCACGCACGCCGCAGTCGTTGATCTGCTGCATATTCTTCCAGCGCGAAATACCGAGTGAACTGGTGATCACCGGGAAGCCGTTTTCATGTGCATACAGCGCGGTGCGTTCAAAGCGCATGTCGAAACACATGGTGCAGCGCAAGCCACGTTCCGGTTCCCACTCCATGCCGCGCGCCCGCTCAAACCAATTGTCTTTATCGTAATCGGCATCAACAAAGGGCACACCAAACTGCTCGGCAAAGCGGATATTCTCCTCTTTACGCAGCTCGTACTCTTTCAGCGGGTGAATATTTGGGTTGTAGAAGAAGATGGTGTAATCGATGCCGGAAGCCAGCATCGCTTCCATCACTTCGCCCGAACAGGGCGCACAGCAGGAGTGCAGCAGCACTTTGTTGTGACCGTTGGGTAAAGGCAGCGGCTGGCGGGTAAAGGAGTCAGACATAAGCTTTATTGGTTAATGGAGTGTTGCGTAAAGTCTAAGGGGATAGCGCGGAAGATGCAAAGTTGAGGAAATACTGGCATTAAAAAAGGCCGCAAACGCGGCCTCTTGGTTCAGCAAAGAAAGTTATTCAGTCACTTTCTTTTTCAGATCGCTGGCACCTTCTTTGGTTTTATTCCAGCCTTTCTGCGTGCCTTCTTTGGTAGCATCCCAACCTTTCTCAGAACCTTCTTTGGTTTTGTTCCAGGCCTTCTGCGTCCCTTCGCTGGCTTTGCTGGTCATGCTGTCGCTTTTACCTTCAGCGGCATGCTTAGCTTTGAGCTGCTGCTCTTTACCTTCGTTCTGCGCCTGATGCAGTTTTTCTTTAGCGGTGTTAGCACCGGCCTGCGCGTTAGCGACAGTCTCATCAGTTGCATGTGTGGTCGCGGCAAAAGCCGAAGAAGCCATCAGAATGGCTGACAGTGCAATAATGGTCTTTTTCATAATTCCCTCTTTCATGAAATATGTCGTCTCAGGTATTCATCCTGGCATAGGCCGGGATGGAAAGATTTAAGAATAAACCAGGAATGAAAAAGGTCTAATTTCGTTGGTTAAATCGACACCAGATAGCATTTTAGGTTGTTACAGAGAGTGAAGGGAGCCATCTTAACGGTGGCCCCGCAGTGTTAATCTGCCAGCTGCTGCGCAATTGCGCTGAACATAAGCGCGGCTTCAAGTGGCTGAGAATTCATCTTTGGTTCAGCTTCAGGCCAGGTTGACCATTGCACGATCACCAGGTTTTCAGCACGGTTCACCATAATCACCTGACCATAAATACCCAGCGCCCACAGTGAATTTTTCAACGATTTATCGGCGGTGGGAGCGACATGTTGCGCATTGGCGGCAACCGCGTTGTTCCACCATTGATAGCCATAAGTGCCTTCAGGATGAGCGGCGGATAGCGAGTTGCGCGCCTGCGTCCAGTTGGATGCATCATCCAGCCAGTTATCGGGCAACATCTGCTGACCATTTGGCAAACGACCCTCATTCATGATGAACAAGCCGAAGCGGCCCCAATCTTCCAGCGTGGCGTTAAAGCCATGTGCGCCCACGTCGTGCTGGCCTTTAACATAGGCATGCCATACGCCATCGCTGGCCATGCCGTAAGGCTTCCAAATGGATTGCTCCAGCCAGGAGGCGATTGACATGCCGGTGGCTTTCTCCAGTACATCGCCAAGCAACCACGCACCGCCGGATGAGTACGACCAGGATTCTCCCGCCGGATGTGCGCGATGCAGTTGCCTGATGATATTGCGCACGCAATCGTAGGTGCCAGGGCGCGCTTCGCACTGCGTCAGATGCGCAAAGTCAGAGTTGGGATTGGTGTAATCCTCATTCCAGGCGACACCGGAAGTGTGCTGGATCAATTGCTTCAGCGTGACGCCATCCCAGGCGGTGCCTTTGAGATCCGGCTCGTAGTCCGTCACCCGATCGTCAAGCGAATGGATTTTACCTTGCTTGATGGCGATACCTACCAGCGTGGAAACCACCGATTTACCCACTGAACGAGACGTCCATAGTGTCTGGTCGGTATTGCCTGCGCCGAGATACTTATAGGCAATTTTCCCGTTCTTCAGCACCAGCATGCCGCTGACATTTTCCCTTTTCAGGTAGTCGGACAACGAATAGCGTTTGCCGTTGAAGGTGTAAGAGGCATCGGTCAGCGACTTACTGGCGGCTTTCAAAGCCGTTGAATCGCCATGATGAAATACATCGCCCGTATAGTTGCGATAATCATTGCGGAATCCCACCACGCGATCGGCCTGGCTCCAGCTCAGCATCTGATGCGGATCCGGCAGCTTCTTATCAAAAGGCTGCGGACAAGATTGCAGCATTACGCCACCGCAATTCTGTGTTTCCGCTGCGAAGGAGGGCGAGGCGAAGGAGAGGGCGATCGCGCTCAGTGATGCGGCCATCAGGATCGGTTGTAAAAGACGTTTTTGCATTTTGTTCTCTGCGCTTGAGGAGTGAATACGCAGCAGTATATGAATGGTTAATCCCCTGATAAAATCACTGAATGGGGGAAAATCCCTCTCAATTATGGGATCTGCTATGACCGCGTTGCGCTACTCCTTTTCGCAAATTGAAGCCTTTGCCACGATTGCTGAAACCGGCAGCGTTTCAAAAGCTGCCCTGTTGCTGGGGAAGGATCGCACCACGGTGCGTGACCTGCTGGATTATCTTGAAGATGCGTTGGGTTACACGCTGTTCTTACGGGAAGGGCGCAGGTTACTGCTGACGGAAAAAGGCCAACAGCTGCATCGTCAGGCGCATCTTTTTCTGCGTCAGGCGCAGGCATTTGAATCCTACGCGCGTGCATTGCCTGTTGCCGTCGAGCAGGAACTGGTGCTGGTTTACGATCCTTTCGTTCCGCACGCTTTTCTTCACGCTGTGATTGAATATATGGCTGAGAAGAACATCCGTTTTAACGCATGGAGTTGTACGCGTGATGAGGCTGAAGCGGCGCTAAAAAATGGGACGGCGCATTTGCTATCTGCCAGGCGCAGCATCGTACGTTGGGAAATGAGATGGAATGGCAGGCGCTGGGCACCATCGAACTTAATTTTTTCGCCGCCCACACGCTGTTTCGCGAACAGCAGCGGCCGGTGACGCTGCTCGATCTGTCACTAATTCCGCAGTTGGTAATGCATCCCCACCACGATGAACAGATTAGCCGACGCCTGCAAATTTCTGGCAAGTGCCTGTTCGTTAACGATCGCGCCATCCTGCAGCATTTGCTGGAAAGTGGTGCGGGTTGGGGATTCCTGCCGATGCATTTTCAGGCTCAGCAGTGGCGCAATGTGCAGCTATTGCCCACCGAAGTCGGCAATCAGGGATTAAATGTTACGCTGGTAACGTTATGGAATCCCGGGGGCAATAAACATGCGATAGCCGAGGCGTTTATTGCCAGCCTGCCCGAGCTGTGGAGCCGCATTTATTCCTCGTCGCGTTCTTTAGCCGCGCGCTGACGATCGTAGAACTCATCCTCGGCGGCGATGATCTCATCCATCAGCGAATTCATATCCACTTCATGCAACTCTTCTACGAAGAGACCGGTAAGCGGCGTTTCTGGCGTTAGCTTTCCGTCTTCATATAACTGCCAGATCTCTTTCGCATAGCGCGTTTGCAAAATCTGCGGAGCGTATTGCCCGTAATAGGCGGTGATGTTATTCACATCGCGCTCAAACATCGATTCTGCGTGATTGTTTGCGGCGGCATCGACAGCTTGTGGCAAGTCGATAATGACCGGTCCGTTGGCGTCCTGCAGCACGTTGAATTCCGACAGATCGCCATGAACAATGCCGGCGCACAGCATGCGCACGATATTGCGGATCATGGTATCGAAATCCTTCATGGCATTCTCTTTGGAGAGGAACACATCGCTAAGGCGTGGCGCAACCAGGCCTTCTGCGTCTGTGACCAGCTCCATCAACAATACGCCATCGATGCAAATGTAGGGCTGCGGGACGCGCACGCCGGCATTCGCCAGGCGGAATAACGCATCCACTTCGGCACTTTGCCAGGTCTCTTCTTGCTGCTTACGCCCGAATTTCGACCCTTTTTGCATCGCACGTGAATTGCGGCTGTTACGGACTTTACGTCCTTCCTGATAATGCACGGCCTGCTTAAAACTTCGTTGCGTGGCGTCCTTGTACACTTTGGCACATTGGATTTTGCCGCCCGTTAACACGGTATAAACGTCAGCTTCTTTGCCGCTTCTTAGTCTCTGTAGTACTTCATCTACCAGGCCATCATCGACGAGAGGCTGGAGTCGGTTTGGGATTTTCATGCGAGTCGCCTTGAAAGAGTCCAGATACAAAAAAGCCCGTAAGGCTTGCGCCATACGGGCTCTTAGGACTTCATCGGATGACTCTGGTAATCACCGATGGAGAATTTTGGTGGGCTGGCGGAGTCTGAATTAGTCCGCTAACCAACTGAATTAAAATGCTAATTCTTCAATTCAATTATTCTTTGGTGCCTAAGAAGGTGCCTAAAACTAATTTTCATTTTATCGGTCCGCTTGGCCTTATCTTACAAGGCTACTTAGGAGAAGGCGAGAGCTGGTTTCGACAATCACCTCGCCGGGTTCTTCCGCGATACGCAGCGTAAGCCCTTGAGCATTAACGGCAGCTATCAGCTCAGCGAGCTCGATACCGTCAACATCGACCGCGACTTTCCCCATGTTCAGCGCCAGCACATTGATGCTGTCAGCGTTAAGGTTCAGACCGATTTTCACTGTATTCGTCCTCCCGATACCGGCCCGTTGTGATGCGGGTTATGGTGCTGTAGCCGCTGCTTACTATTAGTCCGGTTGCACGACGGGCACGTAGTATGTCGATGGCACCAATCAGTGAAGAGCGTTCGGTGAGGCTGAAACGGCCAAGGTCAGTGCGCACCAGTTCATACCTTTCCACAATGAAATTGACAGCATCACACAGGGAGATACCGGAGTTTATGTGCGCCTGAATCACGCTGTCGTCGCCAAACGGTGTGTCGTTGAGCGTGAGGCCATAGTGTTTATCCAACAGATGTGTGAGCAATAACTGCCAGACCTGCACGGGCGACGGGCATGGCTCAGCCGCCCGTGGCTCGGGTAACGGTAAAGTTTGCATTGGGTGTGTCCTGTTTTTGGGAGGTGGCCGGTCAGCCGGTTACAGTCGAAAATGTATAAATCGTGATGTAGACATAACCGTGTGAGCCAAGCGTGTCAGCTTCGCAGGTCAGCCCAATGTGATTCAGGGTAACGCGTTGCTGATGGCGAGGATTCAGCTCACCGGCTGAAAGCATTTGTTCCAGCTGTTTCATTATCAGTGGAAAAGCCTGGTCAAGGCGCAGTGCTTCATCGTCGCTGAAGTCGCCGGTAAATCCTGCCCGGTCAGCTAGAAAGTGCAACCGGTGGCCTTCCTGCACCAGCCTGGCACCGAAGCACGGCGTTTTATTACACGTAAGCCCCCATTGTTCAGAATGCATATATCCTCCTTCAGGACCAGCCGCGTTCGGCAAACGAGACAATCTCTTTGCTGCCGACAATCAGATGGTCCAGTACTCGCACTTCAACCAGCGCCAGCGCTTTTTTCAGCCGTTCGGTGATGCGTCGGTCGGCATCACTGGGCTCGGCATATCCGGATGGATGGTTGTGGGCAAAGATAGCCGCAGCGGCGTTATGCCGCAGTGCGGCTTTAACCACCTCGCGGGGATGAATTTCCGTGCTGGTGATGGAGCCGTGAAACAGGGTTTCGTGTGCCAGCAATCGGTTCTGATTATCCAGAAACACCACCATAAACACTTTCCGCTCCAGCCCTGCAAGGTTCAGCTGCAGCCAGTCGCGGGTAAGTGATGCGGAGGTGAACGCCACGCCGGGTTCGCGCAGGTGATTTTCGATAAGCGTCAGGGCGCGTTTTATGGTGCGGTGTGATGAAAGTGGAAGAGGTAATGCAGTCGTTTCCATAATGTCCTCCGGCATCAGTCGATGATGTGCATGATGGCGCTGCTTTCAGGATGGTTCAGCGCAAATTCACGCAGACGATAGTAGTGTTCACTCATGGCGGCGCTGCTGGTTCTGCTGGCATGATGGCTCCAGTTCAGCAGACAGACACTTATGCCTGCCGCTTCGCTGCTCATCTCCGCGCTGTTGCCATTCAGCTTGTTGAACATGGCCCAGTTGTCCTCGCTGTCAGGTGCGATGAAGACTCCACCGTTGCTGAGCGTGTAATAATTCCAGTATCCACCGTTGTAGGCTTCACACAGGCGATCCATCCAGGCGAAAGCGCGAGGTTCCAACAGCATCCACTGAGGGATTTTGGCGAAGTGCTTAGGCCAGAAGTTAAGACGCCGCCTATCCGGTACGGGTGAGGCAGTAACTGATGATGTAGTTTGATTCATGGTGACTCCTTTTGGCATAAAGCAAAACGCCCCGCTCTTTCGAACGGGGCGTCTGCGGGTGTGATGTCAGGGGGGTGAGTCTTCTGTCGGGCAGTGCAAATTCATTGCTTTTGCCGTTGGCCCAGGTAACGGTTAGTCGGATTACGCCAGCTTCGTCATCAACGTTGATATTGTCAGCGCGGGACAGATTCGAATTGTCATCGTTGAAAACAATGCTGATGAGGGATGGAGAAGCGGCTTGTTTAACGATATACCAGAGGTTCGCAGCTGTTTCAGGTGCATCGGATGACATCAGAAGACTTAACGGCTCGTCTCCCCGACGCGGGTATAGTTCACGGCTTTAAAAAAAGGTTAGACTTGTTTCTGTATTACATCAGAAAAAAAAGCTATCAAAATGATTTTAATTACTTTTTTATATTGGGTTTTATGGTTTCCGGTTTTTTTAATGAGTTATATTAATCTTTCTCTTTAGTTTCTTTTTGGTGCTGTATATATTTTCGTGCTATCCACCAGCTAAGATGACAAAGGGACTCCATGTCTACGCTTCGCTTTATTCCTCTAGATGCTTCTGAATCGGCTGTTTTGAAAGACTCTCGTTCGCTTTTACCTCTTGATGTTTATAAGAAAATTGCTCAGTTTATTCGCCAGGCGTTAAGCAATATCCCCCAATCTGCTGTTTCGCCCGAGCTTGACGATGTACGCAGCCATAATGCGGTATCTGTCGATGGTGAGAGGGGTACAGGAAAAACGTCAGTGCTGGTTAACCTGAAAGAGTACCTTCAGCAGGATCATAAAGATTTGTTGAATGATATACACATTCTTAAACCAGTTGATCCCACTCTACTGGAGGAGAACGAATCTCTTTTTCTCCATATCATTGTCGCCGCACTCCTGTCTGATAAGGCAATCAAATTGGCGCAAAGCCAGTCGCCAGCCAAAAGCCAGGCATTAAATAAAAGCCTTGAATCACTCGCACATGCATTAGCTTCTGTCGAAACTCAGAGCTCAGATTACGGCATGGATAAGCTACGCGCTATGTTCGGCAATCAGCATCTCGCCGACTGTGTGCAGCACTTTTTCAAAACCACTCTAGACCTATTGGATAAAAAGCTTCTGGTATTGCCGATTGATGATGTCGATACCTCTCTAAATCGTGCTTTTGAAAACCTTGAAATTATCCGCCGTTATCTGACAACCCCGTATGTCTTGCCGATTGTCAGCGGAGATCGCGATCTATATCGTGAAGTCACCTGGCGTGATTTTCACGGGCGTCTGACCAAAGATTCCCATTATCGTCCGCGCGAGGCTTACGACAGAGCTGTAGATCTGGCCATAGAATATCAGCGTAAACTGTTGCCGCTGCCGCGTCGTTTGGTGATGCCGGAAGTGAGCGAATACCTGACGGAAAAATCGGATAGAGGGATCAATCTGGAACTTAAAGGAGAGAAATTAATCTCTCTCAATAGTTTCTATGTCTGGTTACAGATATTTATTTCCGGTCCGGTGAATGGCCTCGAAGACAGCCAGCTTTCCTTGCCAATACCCTCGATTCGCGCGCTGACTCAGCTGATTAACCACTGTGGCTCATTGATTCCAGATTTACCCTCTGCAATTCGCAACGCGTCTGATGAATTACAGGTTAAGCGGCTTTGGCAGATGCCAGGGGTAAATCCAAAAGCATTCGATACTTTTTATCAGGAATATCGCCAGCAGAGCATGTCATCCAAACGTGACTATCCACGTGCATATCAGCGATTTTATGATGAGCAACACCAGCCCATAACCACTGAAGAATGCATTCTGGGCAGGGAGGAAATAGACAAATGGGAACAGGCGCTGCTCAATTATTTCCGGTATGAAGTCAAGGCCGGAGCAGTATATCTGGTGCTGCTCGCAAGCAGCTACTGGCAGTCACTGAAAGATAACCGTTCAGATATGGTAGGCCGCTCTGTGCTCGACACGCCGCTGTTCAAACCGCTAATTCACGATACCGGCGATCTTAACCATTTTGACAAAAAATACGATTTTTCTGAATGGATCAATCGCCTGCAGGACCGCTTACCGAGTAGCTGGCTTGACAGTCTGCAATCTCATCACACGATCCTGCCTTATCCAGTGGCGGAAGTAGGGGTGAATACCGCAATTAACTGGAAATATTGGCAGCAGGTGCCCGATGAGGTGAAAGAGCAGGACGTGGGCGACAAAATCATCTTTCTGGTGTCTTTGTCTATGCAGTTCAACTTCTATACCAACGCCAAACAGTCACTGATGATGAATATCGGGCGTATTTTTGAAATCATCGTTGCCAGCCTGTGCGGCGATGTGCGCCTGATTGATTTACAAAGAATCATTCAGAACGCGCCCTTCTTCTCAGCCAGAGCGCTGGCACCGACGAAAAATGTCACGGTCACAGAAGATGATACTAAGAACAAATTCAATGACGAAACTGAGACGAGCGATTTCCACCAACAGCAGGGGGATGTTGCGGATATCCAGGAGAACTACCTTGCGGAGCTAGTGCTTAACATTTCGAACTGGCGCGAGCGTCACTCTCTCAACAATGTGCGCTTTTCACCATGGCTGGTCTATAAGGTCTTCAACAAGGTCTTTAGTCAGGCGGCAAACACGGTACTTTTTCCCAGCGGTTCCAAAGATATTGGTAAAGCGATCGAAAGTATCGGCAAAGTTTTTTATTCAACGTGGTCAGCTTTTGGCAGTTTCGAAAAGGGGCGCTTGTTTGGTCTGCCGGAAGTGGTGGCTACGGTAAATTTAATTTCTCCCTATAACTTTGTTAGTAATGACCATTTCAATGTCAATGTTGGGCCTTTCGTTGTCAGAGCAGAACAGGTTGCGCCAGCAAAAAGTAAATACGCTGCGAGTACGCGGACGGCCAGCTATTACTTGGCCGATCATCCTCTTAAACTTTGGATAGAGGAAGCGCTGGCGGTATTTGCTCCCGCCCCCAAAAAACAAACTACGGACACTGAAGTTAGCGATCCTCGTCTCTGGCTGCGCGAAAAATTGGGGTTGGAGAAGGATACGCGTTTAACGGATAAGAGAATTGCAGCTTCATTGGAAAATTTTAATAATGATGAACGAGCGAACTTACTGAATGAGATGTTCACTTTATACTCTGATTATCATGTGACCAGCCGCCTTCGCGATATCATCGACCAGATGAAGGGGGAAAGATAGTGCTACTAAGGTCACTTTCAGAACATGCTGCCGGATGTTTCTACGGCAGCGAATTGCTAGCCTCACAGCTGTGGATTTTTTTGCAGCAAACCGCAAGCGGGGATGAGACTCAGCGTGTAAAGGCGTTACAGGAAACCTGCTATCAGCAGTTGATTGAAAGTGTGGACAGTCGCCATCCGCGCCGTTACCGCCTGAATGATATAAGCCAACTGATGAATCACCTCTGCGATGGCGACCTTTTTTATACGAGCAGACTACCCTGGCTAACCAAGCTTTTTGATCAATTGATGGTGCGCAACGGCGATCTTATCTGCTATCGCGAAACGGAAGTTCAGGCCTATGCCCGGCTGACGGCAGAGTTAGACCCGACGCTGCTGGTGGCTTGGAATCTGAGTCAGTGGCTGGAAAGAAGCAGTAATCCCACGGCGCAGGATATACAGCGTATTGTGGCTGTTCAGGACACTTTTTTTGCACCGCCGGGTAACCCGGTACAACCCTTTGCGGAAGGGCATGTGCATATCGGAGGCGTGACTGCTGACAGTGCAATTCTTGATGAATACCTCTTGGCAAACCCGGCTTCAGAGCTGCCTGAGAACAAGCGTTCAACCCCCTGGCATATGCAGCAGACTTCGCAACTCAATAATATACTTGAACGCTTAAGAGCATTATTGTGGCTGCTGCTGGATGGAAAAAGTGATGATCCGGCCGCCTGCATTTACCAGCAACCGGAGCGGGAGAATTGCGACGCACGATTACATCCGTGGCAAGAAGGGTGGGTAAATCTCGTTCCACAGCTCTCAATGCCGCTACAAAAAGCCAGACTTCCCGACTGGGAAACGACGGCAAAAATCCATGCCGTAAATGAAGTGGGTTCCCCTGGTTGGCTGCTCAGTCAGTTTGCCGTGGCGATGAATTGCAACTTACGCGGGCGCTGGTTGTGGCTGCAGCTCTATCTTTGCCGTTGTTACAGCTCTCCTCAGGCTACGCCACAGGTTCGGGTCGCCATTCTCTGTTGGTATCAATCGCTGAATGAGTTTCGTCGACGGCTGATTATGGATGGTCAGGGGTTGACCAGGTTCTCTAAACACTATTTTAACGGCCCTTTGGGCAGGGGGAGCAAGGCATTACGCAAAGACAATATAAGACAATTATTATCAGTGGCTGGCGATGTGGTGGAAATTAAGTCACATCCGGGCGCTTTCTGTGCCGACTTTGCCGCAGATTTTGCCACCACGCTGGCGCAGGAGACGGGTTTCACACTTCCGGACGCGCCTTATATCTTTGGCGAGCATGAAATCGTCCCGGATGCGAAAGTGCATAACTATATGCAGCAGCTTGAGCGCTGGCAGTTTTGCGGCCATTTTTCTCGCTCGGCAATGCCCCAACAACGCGGTAGAGTTCCAGTCGCCAATATGAAAGAACTGTGGAAATCAGCCATCGAATTGATGAAAAAAGCAGATAACACAGCCTCCTGGAACCGGCCCGAATTCATGATGGGATATCGTAATCCGCATTTTCACTTTCAGCCCGCGCGCTGGTTTCGAGGGCTGGACGTGGCGGGGGATGAAAACGATCTGCGCATCGAATGGTTTGCCCCAGTGCTACGCTGGCTGCGGCGGGGGTTAATTTCACGCCCTGAGGGTGAGTACGCTTCGGCTGGTTTCCATTTGAGCATCCACGCCGGGGAGGACTATTCCCACCCTCTATCTGGCATGCGGCATATTGATGAGACGGTCCGTTTTTGTGAAATGCGCGACGGCGATCGTTTGGGGCATGCTTTGGCGCTGGGCATTGAACCTCAGTGGTGGATGGCGCGTCAGGGCGAAATGATTCTACCAGCAGACGAACACCTGGATAATCTCGTCTGGCTGTGGCATTACGCCGTTACGCTAAGTGGACGTTTACCACTGGCGCAACAGGTGCAGTCCCGGTTAGCGCGTCGGATAGCCCGCTTCTTACCTGAATCTGGCTGGCAAACCGTTCCTGACCTTGCTGGCAGCCGTCACTCTGCTCCGCTCAAGCATGAAAGCGTCAATCCCGAAATCCTTTTTCGCGCCTGGCTACTACGCAAAAACTGTCATTTTCAATTGATGCAGTTGCATGGCGGTACTCCTCTCAGCACACTTGAATTCAGCGCCTTACCCGACTTCACATTCCTGAAGAGCCCTGATCCTGCGGCAGTGCTGTATGCTAATCGGCACCAGCACCTGTCCGCCGCAAGCGCTCAGCCGTTGGTCATTGTGCGTATCGGCGATGAGTGGCAAGCGCAAAACGACCACATTGCTCAGGGCGGAAAAAGCACCATGGGAGATAGCGGAATGCTGGAGGATATCGATACCCCGGCAGAGGTGGAATTTATGCATGCAGTGCAGGATTATCTACTGGATCGATACGATCGAATAGGCTTGATCATTGAGACAAATCCCACGTCAAACATCTATATCGCCCGGCTCGAAAAGCACCGCGAACATCCTATTTTTCGCTGGAGCCCGCCTGATGAGACATTGCTGGCGGCGGGTGAAGTCTATAACCGTTTTGGCTTACGTCGCGGTCCGATGAGGGTGTTAATCAATACTGACGATCCTGGCGTGATGCCTACTACATTACGTACCGAATTTTTATTACTCCGTGAAGCCGCCATCGAATCAGGTATCAGTCGAACGGTAGCTGAGCGCTGGTTGGAGCAGATCAGACAATATGGCATCGAGCAATTCCACCGGAATCACATGCCTGTTTTTTCCCCACTTTAAGGTGTTATCAGATGGACAAAGAACCCGATGTTATTGCCAGTTTTCCGCAGTTAATACGATGGTTTGATGACAAAGCCAAAAGGCTGTTGGATAAAAGTAAGGAGGTACGTATGCTCAGTTACCTATTCCGGCGCTTGTCGCTTTATTTTGGCAGTGCACTCTGTTTCTTCATTTTATGCCTGGTGATGACGTTCACCAAAAGTGTGACGCTCGTTATGGTCAATAATTGGTTAAATTCTGTGCCAGAGGCTCTGAGCTGGTGGGTGGGGTTAGTACTGCTGGTTATTACTGGCGCCTTGATTTCGTTTTTTCGCCAGAGTAACCGGATTGCGGCTATCATACTCTCCAGCCTGATACTAATCGCCTTGATGGTACTATTCTTCGTGGCATTAACTGCCGAACAACCGATAATCGTTGGGATTTCGCTTGCGGGAAGTGTGACGATCATGGCTTTAATTGCTAACAAAACCTTGGGTTTCACTCGCCGTGATGAGCGTTATCAACTATTTAGCCGCCGTGCTGAATTTTTGGCTACTTTTTATAGATCGCAGCAAGCAATGAATTCTGTCTTTACGCAGGAGAATTTGCAGGAGTTAAAGCAGTTTAACGAAGATCTATGGAGGACCAAGCAAAGTGATACTCTGAGCGATTCATTTTACCTCTTGAAGAAGCTTGAAGATAAACTTAGCAAAGATTGACGCACTTCAGCGATCTTTTCATATCCTTTGGGGTTTATAACAAAAAAGCCGACCCATTTGTCGGCTAAGTTTTGCAGATACTCAAGATTATCCCCCGGGGTTACCTTTGACTCCGCAGCAGGTTGAACTCAGGGAAATGCGAAAACGGATACTACGTCGTGAAATGGAGAATTAAATCCTAAAAAAGCTATCGCACTCTTGATGTCGGCCTCCCTCAAAAGTTCACGATAATCGACAGCTTAAGAGCTCAGTATCATGTAGCGTCACTGTGCCGGCTGTTCAGTGTTCACCGAAGCAGTTATCACTCCACACGTAAAAACAGCAATGAGCCCGATGTTGACCGTGCAATCAAACGCAGTCTTGTTAGTGAGGTCTGGAATGCCAGCGATAATTCTGTCGGCGACAGAAGTATCGCCACGATGGTGAACAATAAAGTCCTAAAGCTCGGACGATGGCTGGCCGGTCGGCTGATGGAGGAACTCTGTATTAGCAGTTGTCTGCCATTAGATAACTGTCTGCTTTGTCAGGCCCACAAAGATGGCACACCAAATAACCCTGCTCATTGGTAATCAGCTATGCGCCCACATCTGCGGGAGTTACGACAGTGGAAAACGCCAGTGACAGGCTCAGGGCGGCGAACTCTTTGTGCCGAGTAAATAACTCATTCATGATGTTTCTCTCAGATTGGATTCAACGGTTGGTGATGATAATGCTGGTGGAATAATTTAGCCGTAAGTAAACATGCCTTGGTTCGTATAAATCCGCGCCTCAATCGCTTTGCACACGATCCCCTGCTGCCACAGCGTATTGCCAAAGCGCCACGTCAGACTTTCAGCGAACTGCATTTTTCGCGGTGTAAATGCTTCCTTGTTCGGCCACCATCCTTCCATCCGTTGCCCCTGAATGGTGGTTGTCCCCTGTTTAAGTTGTGGGCATTTGCCACGGCTCACATCAATCTTCTCAATGCGGATGTAATCCGCCTTTGCCGTCACCGTAACGTAGACGCAGTCATTGCACTCCCAGCCGCTTTTAGTGATATCGACCTTGATGGGGTATTTGTCCTCATCCGCTGCGTGCGCAGGTAAAACAACGAACGATGCGCTGGCGAGCAGCGCTGCTGTGATTATTTTTTCCATTTTTTCTCCGAATATGATAGTTCCTGCGAATCATCACATTGATATTTAATGATTAAATTGAGTAATGGGTGATACCTGCTGGATTCTATAATCCAGTGCTGGTGGGGGATAATGAAGATAACCGATCGTATCGATCGGTAATTCTGATCGTCACCTGAAGAAAAATGACCAGACTGAGCCCGCCACGCTGGCAACGGTATGCGTGACGGCCTTAAGCGCACTACGGGCGAGCTGAGGCAACGGAGCCAGATCAATTATTCGGTCTATAACCTCCACGGCGCCCTCGCCAAAACTGCTGCGGGCTGTGCTGATAACGCTGCTGGTGCGATAGCCCGAATGCAGGTGCGGCACCAGCGGACTGCGGGCCTGCTTTGGGAGACGGGTGATGATATGTTCAACCAGAGCGGGCAAACGGTAGCGACCACGAACTGAAACCGGAATGATGTCTTTCTCTGCCATGCCAAGCTGTCGGGCAACGGCCTGTTGTTTCAGAGCGATGTGCTCCGCCTGTAAAGGTGAAGGCTGCGCTGACGGCCAGCACCACTGATCTGCGGGCTCGATTTTGTCCGCCTGATTCAGCGCCCAGATCAACGGTGGCAGCAGGCCACTGAACTCCTGAAACACGTCATGATAAAACTGCTCTTCAATGGAGAAGGCGCGGTCATCCGCTTTGAGAACCCAGATCACCATGTCCACCTCGGGCATCAGTTGGCGGTAAAGATCACGGTACTCGCCATCGCGCTGCTGACTTTCACCAACGCCTGGTAGATCCACCAGTGTCAGAAAATGGTTTCCAAAGCGCAGCCGCACACGCTGTGGCTGTCGGGTGCATGCTTCCACTGCGCTCACGCCACAAACTTCACTGCGGAATAACGCGTTGCAGAGGCTGCTCTTTCCAACACCCGTTTTGCCCATGATGCCAATCACGGGTTCATAGGTGACAAGTTGGCTCAGTTCGCGAATTAGCGTCTGGCGCAGTGCTCGTGGATAGCGCCGCAAATGGCGGCGGATGAGGGCATAACCTGAAGATTTTTTCATAGGCATTCTCAACATAATAAAGGCCATCCGGTGTGGGTGGCCTGAAGTAGTCCAATGGGAGGGGATTCAGTAGAGTGATATATACCTTGAAATTATTTAAAAATTTGTTCTTTGGCAATTTTACTTATCCGTCGAAAAAGACAGTGAGTCAATAATTGTGAGGGGAAATTAAAAAAATAAAGCAGCGAGAATGTGAAATTCCTGTTGCGGGATGATGATTTAAAAACCCTGATTTGTCACGTCATCAATTCTATAATTCATCCTTATTTGTCTATTTCAGTCCAATCGAGTCCAGTGAGAAGCAAAATATCCAACCAGATATTATAAAATGCAATTTAGTTCGATGTTTATTTTGAGGTTGACGTGCGATCTGGTTTGCTATTAATTGCTACCACTGCATACCAACAGCCGACAGGTGAAACATGTCTAACATTCCAGTCAATGCATTTCCTGAGTTCATTCGTGAAACTATTTATGATATAGAGGAGCATACGCAAGCCCCACGAGCTTTAATAACATCCTCTGTAATCAGCGCACTCTCTCTGGCATGCCAGGGTTTAATAAAAGTAAGGGTAAATGATAGTCTTGAATATAACACCTCTATTTTTTCTCTGATAATTGCTAATTCTGGAGAAAGAAAAACATCTGTTGACCGAATGGTTCTCGCACCATTTTATCAACATGACAAAGTCAAACTGGCACAGTCTGATGAACTGAAGTCAGGTCATGGCGCCAGACTGATGGCATGGCGTGAAAGAGAAAAAGGTATTCTGAGTCAAATCAGGAAAAAAACAGTCAAGGGGCAATGCACTGCTGCATTGTCTGATGCGTTAGTCGAACTGCAACTTGAAAAGCCTTTTCTGCCCAAAATGAACAAACTCATTTATAACAACGTCACTCCCGAGGCTCTACAACATGCGATGTATAATCATGGTTCGCACGTAGGATTGATTGCCGATGAGGGAACAAATATTCTGGATCGTAAAGTGATGAACGAATTTAGTTTTACTTGCTCAATGTGGGATGGCGTTCCTTTTAGTATTGAAAGAAAAACGTCGCCGAGTTTTACTATCGTAAATGGTCGCATCACCTTGTCTGTGATGGTGCAGAAAAAACCTTTTGATTTTTATTTAAGGCGCCAGGGAGAAAAAGCCCGCGGTAGTGGCTTCTTTGCGCGTTGCCTGATAGTTAATATTGATGAACAGCTTTCCACACAAGGTGAGCGATATATCGATGAGCGCCCAAAAAACTCTCATTATCTTAAACTGTTCCATAAGCGAATAAATGAACTTCTGAATGAGAAAGATTTACAGGATGAAGTGTCTTCTGAAAAAGTTCTGTCCTTCACTCCTGCTGCTTTGTATGAATGGCAGGGAATTTATAACCTGATTGAGAGTCGTATCGGTCCGGATGAAGATTACGCCAACATGAATGATTTTGCGTCCAAGCTTGCTAATAATGTTGCTCGTTTATCAGCTTTACTGTGTTACTTTACCCAGGGTGAGCGTCCGATTGAAAAGGAGCATGTCGAAAGTGCATGGTTGATATGCGAATGGTACATGAAACAAGCCATTAATCTTTTTGGTTATGAAGAAGGCTACTATGAAGCGCTCTTATTATCATGGCTGCGCCGTGAATATTATCGCTCAGATGTTGTTGTCAAATATAATGATATCAGAAGGTCTGGACCTAATGTTCTGCGGAAAGGTAGATTACTGGATAAAGTAATCAGCAACCTGAAAAAAGAAAAAGCCATTGAAATTGACTTCTCATTCCATGGAGCAAGACTGGTACGCAGAGGTCGTAATTTTCGTTGCAATATTTTCACTAAAAACCCTGTTTTTGAGTACTACTGAGTTGCTACAACTTGCGACAGTCGCAAGTTGTAGCAGCTAAATTGACTAAAAAACCAATAAATTAATTTCAGAGTGAAATTATCGGGGCTTTTTTTCATGTGCCCATCAGGCATGGGTGCATACTATTACTTTGGCCTGAATAATTAATATTTGGCTGTCGGTGTAGTATTATATATACGTATACTTCCACTATATTCATTGATAGTTAATTATATATGCTCATTAACTATCAATTTATTGAGCTAATGGTCTAATCATCCTCGATTGTTATCAATTGAGTGTAGGTGCATATCATTAATCACTCGTCAGTATTTATTACTCATGCATAGTGTATGCAAGGGCTAAGCTTGGAATGGTTGCGCTGTTAGTCTGCCGTCATAATTAACCAAATTGACTTAACTTAAAGGCATTGAAATGGGCAATGGTTCTCATAATGAACAATATCGACAAGACTTTATGAATGCCATCCTTGATGCTGTTGACGAATTCCCACGTACTTTAGCGCTACGGGTTGATTTGCGTTTTTCGAAGGATTATCAGTATGAAAAATCCAATAAAGAAATCACACGCTTTATTGAATCCCTCAAAGCCAAGTTAGCAGTGGACTGCCGAAAGCGTAGCGACCGCTGGAATCGTACTTTACGTAATCGCTTACGGTATATCTGGGTGCGCGAGGTTGGTGAGCTTAATCGTCGCAAACATTATCATGTTCTGCTTCTGCTGAATAAGAATATCTACAAGGGGCCAGGTAATTTTGATTCCGATAACAGCCTTGCAGCCTTAATTCAACAAGCATGGTGCAGTGCGTTAAGTCTGGACTGGGAACAGCACCGGTACTTAGTCCACTTTCCAGAAAAGGCATGTTGCTATCTGCATGGCAATTCAGCCAATTATATGCAGGAAGCGACTGACCTGATGCGCAATATTGATTACATGGTGAAGAATTATTCTAAGCCTTATGGCGATGGGTATCGTTCGATTGGTTCGAGTCGCCGATAGTATGTACGGATAACGCTGGCAGTTTGGTCATATCGGCTGCCAGCATATTTGGCTTTAATCACAGCTATTTCTTTTTAGGTTTTACGACATTATCAAATGCAGCTTTGATTTTCTGATCCTGACTTGACCAGACCTCAACCCGGTGCATCTTCATTGCAAATATTTCATCTCTCGTTTTGGACTGATTATTTCGGTCACGGGCAGATGGCCATTCCAGTTCATTTATTCCATTCTCTATGCCTTTTAACGCTTCTAATTTAGTGTTCCACCGGCTTGGGGGGCACGCTTCCTGCAACAGTCTGAAAATTTCATTTTTAACGGCATCAAAGCGAGCCGCTTTACTTTTGCCACCCTGCGCCGGAACATCTGTTTTAACGGCCTGATCTTGTTGCCACAATTCTTCATCTGCGAGACCTCGGCAGTAATTGAGGTATTCAATGCCCTGGAGAAGGCACTTTATCGCTTCATTTTCATTCGTGTTCAGGAGCCCAAGCCCCAGATGCCAGTTAACATCAGCCAGAAAAACAAGATCACCTATAGTCTCGCGAGTTGTGACCGGTTCATCAAATGTCATCCTATAAACTTGATCATCAAACTTACGGCGTACTACCGGATTCTTAAGCATGCTTTCAACCAGCGATAGTACAAACTCATGATATTCATTGGCATCTGAAACCACCCCTTCCTGTTCCCGCTCAGCCACCCTGAGTCTTAATGACAATGCTGCGCTCTTGTTGTTGAACGCAGTTTTCAAGTCATCGATAAAATCATCAAAATTAAAATCATCCATAATTCAGCTAGTTGCACTCCGTTAAAAATGAGGTATTGCAGCCGTATGTTTCACAACTGCAGCAGCAGATAGTCTGGCTCCCGTCCAAAGTAGACCAAAAGAGGAAGCCTTATCATGGAACCAACTGCCGTTAAAATCCTGCGCATACCTGCGCTTGTCAAGAAATTAGGTATTGGCCGTTCTACGGTATATGACTGGCTTGACCCGGATTCAACTCGTTATGACCCGACTTTTCCGTTGAGGATAAAAATTGGGGTAAAGGCGGTTGGCTGGCTAGAGTCGGAAGTCGATGAATGGATTTTGAGTAAAAATAGGCAGTCTTGATACCTGTATTTGCCTTAGTTTTAGAAGATCACCCGATAGGGAGTGAGACTTGCACTCCTCCCACTGACTTTAATTCCGCATCCTCAACCGCCACATCGTTGCCAGTATTGGGGATCCGCGCCTTGTATTGGTGACGCAGTCGAACTTGGGCGTTTAGGCTGCACGAAACGCAGCTCTGGCAATTCACCGGGGTGACTGGCTGCTGTTCCTCGATGCTGATGACGAGGTAAGTGATGGGTTTGTGTATAACCGTTGTCAGAAAGTGCAGGCAGCACAGGCCGATTTGATGGTAAGCAACGGCTGACTTCAATGGTGTTTGGCATAGTAGTGTCAACACGTTCTCAACGTTTGCGTGGCCTGACTGGCACTGATGTTTTCTCCCGGACTTCGCGCATCAAATCATGCAAGCACTCTTCATAGAGCGTTTTATCCGTGGACCGCAGGCGCTCAATGAAACCACGCTTTTTGTTGCAACGCTCGCAGCGTTTCATGTGGGCATTCCTGAGGATGTGGCATCCGCGCAGTGCTGGCAGGCACAGAACCGATGCTGCAGGTTAATGAATGGAATGATAAACAACGCTGCGGTGGCAAAGATAATCGTTTTGATAGATCAATAAATCGCTATCGATCGCTTTTGCCGATCAATTGCTGAGGGACTCAAAAAGAACAATGCCAGGATTGAAGGTGGTATCTCTCGTATCGCTCTGACGTTACAAACATATTGAAATCAACCTTAACGCGTTCACTCCTGCAATCCCGCGTTTTCTTGTTCCGGAAAGCGGTTTTATAAGCGTGTGTGGTTTGTGTTAAGCATCTCAACGGAAATCGTTCATGGGACCGATGATTAAGTGACGCCGCACACAATGAACGCCTCGGCTCGCTGGCCAGCCTGAAGTATCTGTCGACTGCGCTAACCGGCAGAGCGCGGCTCCGCCGGGCCGCAAAAAGTGGCGTTTCGGGCCTGAAGACCATGGTCTGATGGAAAACAAAGGGGACGGATATTAAATCGGTACCTCTCGCAGTCTGATGGGAGCGTCTCCCCTTGGGAAAACACTGGCGCTCAGACTGTATGAGCCTGCCGGATCCCCTCCAAGTATAATCATTACAGGCTCCAAGCACTGGTAGTCAGGGTTCGCTGCAATGCTTGTCATGGATCTGAAGTCATCACCACTGGGCTCGGATGAGCCTCCTGGGTGAAAATGCCACTCACCAACGTAATACAATCCTTTTTTCCAGCGGGTATGAAGTAAAGACCTCAGCCCTTTGACACCCCGCTGAAATGTCGTCCGGCCAGCGAGTGAATCCGCAGGTCGGGTCGTGGCCTCCACGATCATAGCCGTTAAACTGTCATCACTATATGAGCCAATCAGAATGCCGCCTGTTTCATTCACGCCGGCTTTAAGGCATTCGGAAACCATCTGCTCAATGGTTGAGGCGCTAAGGACGACCGTATAAAGTGCACCCTCACTGGAAAAAGTCACATCTTTAATACTCATGCGGCTCTCTCTCGACAGTGCCATCAGGCATCTGCTTAAAATATTCATAGATTCTCCCTGGCGCGCTGACGACCCTGCAAATGAATTTTGTACCAACGGCCGCCCATAACTGTACGTCATCGGCTCGGGCCGGAAAGACAGGGTGCCAGCAACCGATCCCTTCTATTCTCGCCTCATCCATGTCGATCTCAGGTGACGCCGAGGCGGCGAAGCGGCTGGAAGCATCCGTCACCGGAAACGTTGTTTCACTGGCAGCAAACGCAAATAAACCCTCAGCCCGCCATGTCATAGCCAGGCTGATAAATATTTTTTCACTTTGCCAGTCAAATGCCGCTAATGCCTTAAGAACACCATCATCACCGGTACAATCAATGATGACGTCGTACTGACGCAGTGAGCGTTTTGCAACCTCACACTCGGGGGGAAACGCGCAGCTGAATGAACGTGCACTTGCGTCAGGCAGAATACGATTAAGATGTTCAACCAGCGCGGACGCTTTATTATGACCAACTGAGGTCATTGTCAGGGCGTGGCGGCTCAGATTTCCGGTCTGTAGGATATCTGCGTCCAGAATGCTCTGGCTGACAACACCAATTCGCATGAGGTTTTCTGCAATCATGCTGCCCAGTGAGCCTGCACCGATTATCAGTACCTTTTTACTGCGGATATCGTTAGTTGCTTCGCCTCGCGTTCTGAGCTGGTCGGCTGCCCAGTTCTGTGTCCTCAACCACCTGATGGGTTCCTGCGAAAGTGGCTGTTCGCGATCCCAGGCTCTGCGATTCCGTTCCGTTGGGCGGAATCCAGGGCGTTTTGTCATTGTATTGCTAAGGCCGGCCAGACGCAGCGCCAGCCAGTGAATGCGCGCTGGCGCATCTCCAATTTTGTTTTCCAGTGGAAAGCCCAGCAAGAGTAATCCGGGCGCGCGTTGCTTGCGAAGAGCTCTGACAGCCCGCCCAACATCTGAAAAGAGGTCCGTCAGTGATAACCCGCATTGTGTGAAGCAATGGCTAAGCTCCTGCCAGGTCCTCGGTGCCTGCCATGGGGCCAGAACGGGAAGGGTAGGCAATACAGACCAAACTGCGTTTGTTGTTCTCGCGCCTTTGCGCATGAACGGGGACCATTTGGTTGCCCGGATAAGGTTTCCCTTTTTATCAAAAAACTCACGCAAAAAGCGGGTCCCACGCGCGCCAGGCAATCCAGTGCTGCTTGCAAACCCCCATTCTCCTGTTTTCGATGCCCAGAAAGGAAGATCATCAGTCTGTTCACTAAAACCGATTACGGTAAAGGGTGACTGATTGGGGAAGGCGGGGAGTTCAACAGCATCCCCGGTTGTGGCCAGATTTTCCTGTGCAGCGGCGTCAATCCAGAGCAGCAGCCTACTAAGTCGCCAGCTGATCCTGTCGAGTAATGCTTCGGGTTCCTGACCCCATAAGTTACGACCAAATGCGGCGGGCGTATTCTCAAGGCACGGATTTCCTGATGTCCATTCGCGGGTAGACGCATCCGAAAAGTTGTAGTTCTGGTGCTGAAACGTTGCTGATATACCTTCCGATTTATCGGGATAGAGCTCTATGCGTATCTGAGCCTCTTCCTGCCAGAGGACCAGATGCCAGACGCTGTTGTCTGGCATGAACCTGGAGCAGGGTACGGAAAGCTCAGCGGTGAATTTAAGCGACCATCTCTTGTCAGCAGAGAGCATCCAGGCATTGTTCGTCCGCATCCTGGGATCATTATTGATAAGGGTGAACGCTGCCTGCAGCTCTCCTGGTACCTGCTGAACGACTGTACTCAAGCGAAGCGTCCGGTTTTTTGTGGTTCTGCTGGTTTACTTGGCGTTGTAAATCCACCATTGCGATCGCCGCCCTGAGGGCCGGGTAAAGGAAACTTGGATCCGAACAGTTGGCGCCAGAGCTCTGCACTTTTCTGCGCATCCTCAGACGCCAGCGCTTTACGGGCAATTTCCGCCGCACCCGCAATACCCTCATAAAATGAACAGAAATCTTCGGTTGATAAGCGCGCCATCACGTCATGTTCTTCAACGCCGTGATCCGGCAAACACGGTTTACCTTTCTGGCTGTAAATGTCTGCCCAACGGCACAAAAAAGTGTCCAACAGCTGAACCAGACCTTTGCCCATTGAGGTGGTTCCATTATCCAGCGCGTTACCAATCAGATGCTCCAGCGGATAGCCTTTAGGGTATTTCGGCAGGTTTTCGCTGCTCTGCTGTCGCCACCATTTCACCGCCCTGACAAGGTTGATGTAGTGACCGTTGCAAACGCGGTTTTTCTCAGCGGTCCATCTGATCTGCGCGAGAGGATGCGTCCGGCCCCACTCATTTTTTTCCCTGTCAGGCAGCACTAGCGGGTGCGCTTTCCATTCTGAAGCGGGGGCGTCCTCTACCTGCGCACTGTTGCTCTCAGACAACCATCCGGTATTGGGGGACCAGCTTTTATTCAGGCGCCAGTCAGTTTGCTCTTCCAGAGAGCTAACAGTTAGGACTGACTCTGACTTATAGAGCTGCTCAAGATGGCTTTTTTCTGCACCTGACTCAGGGATGGCGGTGATCACCAGGTCCAGTTCGACATACGAGAGGGTAATACCAAAAGAGCGTCCTTGCGTTTCCCATTTACCCGGGTAATACTTTTCGAGGAATGGGATGAACAGGTCCATTGCATCAGTGGGAGATATCCGGGTATGGTCAAGATTGGTCACCACGACAATATCAACATCAGGGCGCTTATCGCCGAGCGGACGGATTGCCGTTGAACGACGAATGCTTCCCTGAAGGAATGTTGATACGACAATATCCTTGAGAGGCTCGAAATTCTTCAGGCGCTCGCGCAGTGTCCTTGCACCACTTTTCCAGTCTTCCTTCTGTGTATCAGTCGGCCTGATATTTGCTAAAAATTCGTTGAACTGAGGTTGAAGTTCCATGGTGATTAAACCTTAAATGAAGGAAGGTAGGAGCCATCTCGCTGGCGTTGAAAGTCAAACTCGTAAAAGACGCATGTCCCCAGAAAATCGGTGTGCTGGCCAAGATAAAAATTAACGGCATTTGGCGCAGCGCTGAAAATATGCAGGCTTGCCTCAACCGGTAAATCTGCATCAGTGACGGCATCGGATATCTGTTCGGCAAGCGCTACGGCATGTGAACCGTTTTTCACAGATCGTTGCCCGTACCCGTTAGCAGGGGTGACATGAATGATCCGTCCTATGTCAGGCTGATTTGCGAGTATGTAAGCGTGCGCTTTTGGCAGCGCATTTCTCGCCATGCTGAGCACTACTGCGACATCTCTTCCAGTTCCGACAGTCTCGATCTCGATAACCGCAGCAGGTTCGTTATGGGGTTCGTATTCAGACCAGATGGAGTCGCCCGATCTCCCTTTCTGGACCAGTTCGATTTCTACGCCTGACTTGTGACCAAGACATTTACCGGCAAGCAATGCAATGGAGCTGTGGGTATTCAGATACAGCCGAACTTTACGCTCCGTCTGCCTGATACCTATGAGGAAGGTTTCTACCTGGGGCTTAATAACATCATTCCACTCAATGCCTGGGGAGGGAAATCTACCTTCGAAGAGAGAAAGCAGGGAGAGTGTGTGTTCCGGAAGCGCATCCATGATGTCCAGTGGCCCATCACTGAAAGAGCGTAGTGCAACATTTCTGAAGCTTTCAGGTGCTTCCGATCTGATCCAGTTCTCTTCCACGCAAAGGGCTGTGAATTGCTCTCGGGTAAACCGATAACGTTCCTGACTGCGTAAAGCTCGCGCAGCGCCATCGAAACGGAATTCTGAATTGGTTTCGCAGGTAATCAGACCAATGATCTGAAAGCTGGTATTAACTTTTTCACGCATCGCTTCGAGTGTGGGCTGCGACTGCTGAATGTGAAAACCAGAAAGTACCTTTTCCAGTTCCTGGTCAGTGGAAAGCTTGAGATGTTGGCGCCAGAGCCTACGAACCTTTCCCTTACGGCTCCTGTCGGTCGTGCCATCAAACAACTTATCGAGTCGTATTGAGCCATCCACATTGCTAATTATTTCACCAAGTTGGTCCTCATCGATAATTCTATCTGTCGTGACAAGATGAAAAGCAGAGTTGGCAGGCTCAGTTCCTTTTGCCTGTTTTAGTCTTTCAAGGATTGAGAAGGTCTCAGCACCAATGAAGGCAGGGTCAATTAAATCCTCGTATCCGAAACTAGCAGCCTGTGTAACGTGAAACTTGATTTGATAGTAATCAGCCTGAATCCGATCGGGCCCAGTGCTGCGGCGGGGGGGATTATAACGCGTAATCACGTCATCAAAGGCTTTAGGGCCGTCGGCTTCATAGGAAACTTCTACGACGAAATCTTGTTGGGGATTTTTAAGCCGGGATGCCTCAATCCAGAAATACCGAGCCTGATAATCATGACCGTGCCAGTTAGCCAATACAGAAGTCGCCATAAGATTCCTCCCAAATAACAGTAATATTTTGAAACTATCACGTAAGAGGATACTGTTCAAGTAGACAGTGTTTTTTGCGGGTCTCGGGATTCGTTGATGGCTGGTTTGTATTTAACTAGTTGATATCAAGATTAAATTTAATGTTGTAATAAATTATATCAATCAGACTTCAGTTAAACTGAAGAATAAAATTTTTTTAATTCCCATACGATGCCTGAAAAAGAGCATTTAACTGCAGACTCCTGCAGGATGATCAACTATTGAACAATATGAAATTGATCAACGGTGTAAATATTAACTGTCTATTCAAAACACAAGAGTCATCACAGTCATCATATCTGGTGCATCCTTCGGCTCCCCGGCTTTGCCAGAGCGTCAGCCCGACTGCGCTAACCTGCTGGCCAGTAAGCTTCGCCGAACAGCCAGAAGCGGCGTTTCGGCCCTTGCGGCTAAACATGTCACGAAAGAAGAATCAGAGGACGTCCGTGGATACCTGCTTTGATTCGTATAGCCGTATGCCTGGTTTTTCCGGGTCCGCAACATTCAGAAGATGAGACCTCAATCAAAAATAATCCCTCTCTCCAGTGTCTCACTGAAGCCCTCGTGACTACCTTTCCGATATAAGGTGCGTACCTGCCATGCGTAAAAAAAACGTAGGGTAGGGTTACCCTCCGGACAACTCTCGCGGTACTCATTTCCTCGCGAGATAAGCGCAGTACCACAATTCCCCCCAAACTGCCTGGGCTGCACTGAGCCCCATCCTGCATTCCAGTAGTGCAATTCAGCCAGAGTCTTATCTTTTACTCTGGCTTCAAGCCATCCTTCACGAGGGGATATTTCAATTTTATGAGCAGAGCCTGCGAGCGTGGGTAAAAAAAGCCGCGATGGATACAATTCATGCTGAAGGTATCCTATACGTTCAAAATCAAGCGTACCGGCTAATGGCCACGCCTGACAGTCTGTGTTAATTACCTCTTCGAAAGGAGGTGGATTAATCATCGTTGTAGAACTAAGTAATTCATCGGCCTGGCTCGATAGCATCGTCCCGTTAGCCCAGCACGATTCAATATGAGGTATCGGATCATCATATTCTGCGTCGCGACGGGCTATTTGGGCCCACTGCATAATCGACACTTCAATGCACCTTTCGATTGACATCAAGACCGGTGAACTCAAGGCAATTAGCCTGCCGCCGGGAGTGGCCGTCTCTGCACGAACAAGAAGAGCACGTAGGGAAGCCTCGAACGCTTTACTGTCACCGTTGAATTCTGTCGATGCTGGCAGCCATTCGGGGCATTTCGGGCGAAGAAAAGCCAGAGTTGGATGTACAGGGAGCGCCAGCAGCGCTTTTTGGTTCGCGAGCTCTTCGGGCATTTTCCAGATATGTCTGGCCACCGTAAGCGTGCGAAGGTATGCGGAAATCGCGCGCAGAGCGCTTCGGGTGGAAAAATGGGGCATGAAACCCTCCCCCTGCGGTCGAAGGAAATATCCTGTATCTCCCTGATACGGGGCATCTGGATAAGATTCGCGGTTCTTTGCCCACTCGAAGGCCATTTGCTTAATAAACGGAAGATCACTATACGATTCAAGTCTTGTTAGGGTCGTTCGATAAATTCTGGGTAAATCCACGCCCTGAATACCCTCAAAATCATCCGGGATGATGAAGTTTTCAGGGGCGACGTCCAGATCATGATGATTCACCGGGTTGGACTGTGCTCCGCGCGCCATCAGCAAATCGGAAAGCAGGGAGGGCAGGGGAATATTTTCTGACAGCACTTTGCTCGGGGAGTAGTTGAACTCGTTAATGGCCATCCAGAAAATGCACAATACTTCGACAACTTCGGCTTCAAGTTTGCGTGAACGCAGCAAATCAAACAGTAAGGATTCTGTTGCCTGCATCGATGCCGGTTCACCCAGCCGGGCCGCGAGTTCCTGCATGGTCCACCACCGGGTTGATGTAGAAGGCCATCCAAGACGGGCAATAAGAATACGAAGGTCGTTCATTTCACCTCACCTCTGGGCTGACAGGCGCGAGCAGTTCTGACATCCAGCGCGGGGCTTTAAGGGAAAGCGTGCGGGTATCCTCAAGCACGCAATGAACCATGGTTTGGGCAAATGTTACGGCCTCTTCTGTTCGGTTTTGTTTGATGTAGAAATAGACCATGAGTTCAGTGGGGACGATGCGAGACGGCACAGGATCGTCGAACATGCTGTAAGTTGTTGCAGCCACAAACTCATCGCAACGCTCGGGATAATATTGCGCAACCAGGTCTAGCCGGTGGCGAGTCACTTCCGCGTTCTCCATGTAGCCCACCCAGCCGCCACTCCGAATTTGTGCCTGTACAAGGTACTTCCAGGCAGCTTTTAAGCCGCCAGATCTGCGTTTTGTGTGAAAGGCCGGTTCACAAAGATGCAGAACGCCACTCATTAACGTGGTTTTTGAAAACAGTACTTTATCAAGTTCTGTAAGTAACACTCGTCCCTGTTTTTTTCCTTCCCAGTGTTGATACCAGCTCAGGAGCAATGCCGGGCGATCGTGGTAATGGGGCTCCAGATGATTGAGTAAGTCTGCTAACTGGTCGGGTCCGAAAAGCGTGACATCACCCGTAAAAGGTTTGTCGTCGGTGCTTTGAGCAGAATATTCGTTACGTTCGACACAACCCACTCCCCATCCATTGTGCTCGTTAAGTATGCTGAGCGGCCCGGAAGCACGGGTAAAGCCGTCGTCAGCACGTTGCTGCAGGGTATCCCGGACCTCGGGATGAAGGCCTGTGCGCATTAAAGCATCCAGGGGCCATCCTTCGGTGACACCTTGCTCGATATAAGCTTGCAGGCTGTTTTCGGCGAGTGGCCAGTGCCCCGCACAGGTATGCTCTTCCAGTTTTATCACCAGAGCGGAAGGTTTAAGGCTTGCCAGCAGCCTGTCTGCGGCGGTGAGTACGTGTCGCGTACCCTTACCATCGGTGTAATCCAGAACCCGGTGAACCTGTGGTGCGAGCTGAGCCAGCAACCGACAGGCTTCCCCCGGCACTGCATCGATCAGGTAAGCAATGCCATCCAACGCATTACCCAGCGTCGGGTCTTTGCGATGTCCGTATCCGGTCGTCAGTTCCCAGGTTTGGGTGCGTAGTTCACGCGCTTCAGAAGTCAGACGGTGGGAAACCGCCATTGCACAGAGTTGCAACGGTATCTGAAGGTGGACGCTGGTTTCACTCTGGACATCTTCATCCAGCAATAAACGCTGCGCGCAAATAAATGCCAAAGCGGCCTCGTCGGCCATACGGGTCAGTGAGCCTGACGTGTATTGAACACGGAACGAGGCGCTGTCGAACCAGACACACTGCGAGGCGGCCTTCATTGTCTGGGGAGACAGCCGAACTTCATTTTGTCCGGTCAACATGACACTGACGGTTTGGATATCACAGGCAATCCGATGTAGGGCCGCCTGAAAGTCTGTTGTGGCAGATGTTCTGTTATAACTTTGCCTGAACCGGAGAATATCAACAGGCGAAAGTAACTCGTATATTTCATGGAAGTGGATGAACTCTCCGCGCCACCAACGCTGGGCTAATTGCATCCCAATCCCTGAAAGTGCATCGAGATAATCAGTAATGTTTTCTCTGTCTTCGTAAAAGGGCGCGGGAACAGCTTCGACGTGTGTTTGTCCCTCTGCAAGCATACACAGCTGCAAGTGTATGGCACCGAAGAACCAGTTATGCACGAGGTTCGCCAGATGTTCTTTACGTTTGTCGTAGCTGCCACTCAGCCAGTTTACAGGAATGGGTTCGTTTGAAGGCGTAGAGGTTCTGGTCACCGCCACCTCTACTGCCGCCACAAAAGGGGTTCTGACAAGTTCGTCCGCGTCCTCTCGATCGGTCAGCGTGACACCTGCAAGTGCACCCGCGCGTATACACGCATCGCTGATGATGTTCTTGTCTGGCCCATCAGATAAAGACGTGACAACCGTCATTAAATCGTCAAGATGCCCTTCCTGCACCAGCATCTGGACGCGGGGTAACCAGATGGCGGCGTCATTATTGTCAATCAACCAGACCAGGTCCTCAGGCGAGCTGCCCATTACGCCGAATTGTATAAATGCGCGGGCCAGGAAGCTGAGTTCATTTGAGCCGCCTCCTGAATTATATCGACTGGAGAACTGGGTCAGGCTACAGAACTGATGGAAGGCTTCTCTGCCGCAGATTTTTGCATGAATGGCATCTCCACGATACAACAAGGCAAGGCCCAGTGCTGCTACGTGTAAAAAATCCGTTTCATGTCTTGATGCGACAGATTCAAGTATCACGCTATCCTCTGATGAGAGTGCCAGTGAAAAAGAGACGAGCCAAGCCAGATCACTGTCCTGCATCTGAAATTGACTGCCCCCTACCATACGTGCTTTCAGATGTCCCAGGCGGTTAGCGTCGGCAAATTGCGCGGTATCAAGAGCAGCGATAAGGGCATCAGACAACAATGTTTCAAACAGGAATTCTGGGTACCCCTCTGTCAGGCGATCGATTACCCAGTCACGCGTCAAACCCTTGATGAGGTTGCGTGGGTTACCCAGTTTGGCCTGAACCGTCCATAGCCAGTTCACACGCAAAGACGTCGGTGCCTGGTGTTCAAGCCACTCTGCTACGGTTGGCAGGAGTTCACTGATCCTCTCTTCATAGCTGTCGGTTGTGCGTACAAAAACCGCCAGGCTCTCATGGAAGACTTTCAGGCCCGCAGGGGAGGAGTGAAGCAAATGCTCAACTTTATCAACGTCTGGCTGTGCAGCGTGAATAATGTCAGCAATCTGCAGAAAGGCCATTCTGGGCCAGAAAAAGGGTAAGGCGCAGATAAGCCTGAGCGTATCCTTTTGACCTGGAGCAAGGCGCTCCCATAATGAGGCATAATAAAACCGTGCGTCCTGGCTCAAATCCCCTCTTAACTGCTCGATATCCCATCGGGTGATTCTGCGACCGGCAAGTTTCAGTTCCGACGTTGCGTATATAACGTGCAGAGGATGGCCATTTGTTCTTTGGCGAAGAGCGGAGGCGGCTTCCTGGAGTTGGCTTTCAGCATCGGCCTCACTTCCTGGGCCAGTTGTGAACCAACCTTCCTCAACCGCCTTTAAGAGATAGGAAAAGACGGCGCTCTCAGACATCGCGGGTAACGTGTACCATTTTGATTTAGGGACAAGAGCGAGCAAATCAGAGGGTAGCTGTGCATCGTTCACGGGCTGAGTGCCAACGATCAGCACCATGTTTTCAGGGCAGGGAATGATCTGAGAGAAGACATCATCCAGTGGCCGCTTATCTTCTGCGTTGACGCGCCAGACATGGTCCAGACCATCAAGGACCAAAACAAACGGTTTGCCGTGTGCTTTGTAGTGTGCGGCACACCCTGTGAGTAACTCGCGTAAGCCTCCGAAAGATCTCGGGACGTCCCGATGAAAATTCTCAACCTGCGCCCGCACAGATTGCTCGACAACATAGCTGTTGACCCTGTCGCGACCACGCTCTGTCGTGGATAGAAAATAGTGATGTCGAACGGTGGGAATTTCTCGTTGGATCAGTTCATTACAGAGCGCGCTCAGATACGTGCTCTTTCCTCGACCGGGCGGTCCCGTCAGTACTACGGCTTTGCCTGTCGCATTGATCACATCGCCTGAAAATTCATCATGAAATGCTGCATTAGGTACTTCATATCCTTCAGGGACAACAAAATCCTCGGACAACGGCGCTGGTGGCAAGGCTCGCAGGATAGTGAGGACGTCAGGCAGCGTAATCCATCCTTCTGGCGCAGGGAGGTTCTTCTGCGTCGCCCAAGTCAAGGCCACATATTTGAGATTAGCTATCCCTTCAGGCGTGCCATGTTGCCTGAGGCGGGATTCGATATCGTGCTCCAGAGCAACGTAGCCTTTGTCGCTGTGGCGTATTCTCAACTGGCTGAAGAATAGCGTGCATGCCTCTAAGCTGCCCAGTTCAGCGATCACCCGAGTGCGTTGAGGTTCTTGTATTCTGGAAGGGTCAATTTTGTCTCCCGCCAGGCAAGCTTCAATCGCTGCATCTGGTCGACGGTTTGTGATGAGCGAAATGTCGACCGTACGTGCTGGTTCGAGTTTATTATACGCATCGAACCATTTACGCAGCATCGACCTGGAGCGGTCTGTCTTGCCGGTGTTTTCGAGCATCCAGTCCCAGGAAAGAGGGTGTTTGTCAGCATCCGGTGTGAACTTGATTTGCTGGAGGTCGACCAGGCCATCACTGCGTTCAATCACGATATCATCGAGTGCCTGTGGTGCTTCATTTTCATTGTCACACTCAAATTTAACGCGACGGTAGCAAGTCGGGGCGTCAAGCCAGTCGCACAAGACGCTGAGGCCCTGTAGATTTTGGTAGATGTAACCCGCTGCAGTGATGGCGGTTTTTTTAATATTTTCATTCATAGCATCAAGGTCTGTTTAGCCTGTTCTGACAGAGGTGTACACATTACTCACTGGCCGTGTGACCTGTCGGACCGGGAAGTCCGGGTTTACCGATCATTCAGGATCGAACTAAAGTCGTCGGAGCTGTTTTTACCCGGGGGCGCGGGCAGGCTGTAGGCGTTCAGTTTTTTACTCAGCCCGGAGACTTTTAATGCGCAGGTTGCCATCCAGCACCACGTGGAAACAGCCACTATTGAGACTGACAGCGAGAGAAAGAACGGGTAGGTGTCTTCGGTTACGTAATTTTTCACGATGTCTGTCCCCAGGATGAAGATCAGGTAGACCATCATGAGGGGTAAAAACCACTTCACCTGTTTTCGCAGGTGAATTTTCCCTTCATCAAGGATATACAGTCCGGGCCAGCGCAACACGGTCTTCAGCGACGGAAGATGGGTTGCTGATGTTGATGAGTGAAAAGCGATAAGTTTGACAGACAGATCCTTGTCTCTGTGCAGGCCAAAAGACTGAAGGCGAAACTGTTGTTCGGCGATGGCCAACGGGTCTGAGGGGGAAGCTTTGAGCTGTGCCAGCCATTTGACCGCTTTAACTTGTTCCGCTGGCGTACGCGAAAAGAAGTCACGGCGGTTGAAATGCGTATATTGTCTTGATATTGCAGCGATGAAGGCAAAAATTATACTTGATATAACAGGAATGCTTAGCACGTCTTTCAACATTATGAGCATCATTTTTCCTTCCATGTTGGAGAAAACGAAACTTTGTATATGATTTTTTTTCACGCGTAGGTTATGGCTGAATCATCATAGTGTCTCAACGGTTGCCTTACCAGAAGTACAGACCTTTATGACTTGACCTGCTCCCCGTTAATCAACACTAAGTGCTATTAGTTAATAGGTATTTCTGCTTCTGGCACTTGGCGGCCGATGAGTCTGCATCGTGCCCAACATCTGGACACGATGTAATCAGGCCATAGCAATTAATTTGATACCTTTGTGCCCGCCTTCAATAATACTTCCTCGGTCTGCCGCTATAACAAAATTTGCCCACCATTGCATCATTGGACGACGTTGCTCGAGATAATCGCTTCGGTTGTACGCGCGACGAACCTCATTTTTGTCCACATGAGCAAGCGCTGCTTCAATGACATCAGGAGGGAAACCTTGCTCATTGAGCGCGGTGCTGGCAATTGAACGCAACCCATGTGATACAAGTACACCGCCGAATCCCGCTCTCTTAAGCGAAGCATTTACCGTTTGGCTATTCATTGACTGAGTAGGCTTCAAACGACTCGGAAAAATGAATTCCCGATTACCACTTAACGATTTCATCATTTCCAAAACAGCAACTGCTTCATCTGACAATGGGACTGTATGCTCACGGTTCATTTTCATGCGTGATGCAGGGATCTTCCATTCTCGTGCTTCTATGTCTACCTCTTCCCAACGGGCTTCAGCCGCTTCGGCAGGGCGGGTGATAGTAAGAAGCTGCCACATGAATAGGCACCGTGTAGAAAGGCTAATGCTGGCCGTGCGCATCGTCTGCATTAACTGAGGCAGCTGATCCGGACGAATACTGGGCATGTTTTTCTTCTGCGGTTTCTCGAATGCTTTGCCAATATTGACGCTGGGAACAGCATCAATCAGCCCCGTGTTCTGGGCATAGATCATGACCTCATTAATGCGCTGACAAAGGCGACGAACAGTTTCCAGTGCTCCTCTGGCCTGAACCGGTTGCACGGCCTGAACCAGGGTATGAGCTTTGATATCTGTAACGCTGACGTCACCAATCGCCGGAAAGACATCTCTTTCAAGAGATCGCCAAATATCCTCTGCATAGTCCTCGGTCACACTGGTTTTCTTCACATTCCACCAACGTTCAGCCACGAGTTGGAAAGTATTGGTTTTGGCTTCAAGCGAACTCCGCAGTAATTCTTGCTGATGTTCCTGAGGATCGATCTGCTTTGCTAAAAGAGAACGAGACTCTGCCCGATAGCTTCGAGCATCGGCAAGCGTAACTGACGGGTAGGGGCCTATGCTCTTCTTCGCACGTTTCTTGGTGACAGGGCGAATGTAGCGAAACTGCCAGATTTTACTCCCGCTGGACTTGATTAGTAGCTCAAGGCCATCGCCATCATAGAGCACATAGTCCGCTTCCTTGGGTTTGGCAGATTCGATTTCCTTAACGGAGAGAGGTTTGGTTTGTCTTGCCATTGCCGGGTTTCCATAGTTTTAGGCACCTCAAAAACAATAAAGCTTTATGAGGTGCCTAACAAGGTGCCTAAAAGGTTCGGATTTAATTAGTTGAGTTCGGACTTCGGGGGACAAATTGAGGGCACAAAAAAGCCCGCAGGGCTTGCGCCGTGCGGGCTCTTAGGACTTCATCGGATGACTCTGGTAATCACCGATGGAGAATTTTGGTGGAGCTGGCGGGAGTTGAACCCGCGTCCGAAATTCCTACATCCTCGGCACTACATGCTTAGTCAGTCTTTACATTCGCTTGCCAGCTGCGGACAGACACGCCACTAACAAACTAGCCTGATTAGTTTTAACGCTTCAACCCCAGGCAAGGCATCCGCGCGATCTCTTTTGGGTTTGACCTCTCTTTGATCCCCGTCTTAAGAGCGGAAGCTAGGGAGAGAGGGCTCAGAGCAGGTTATTAAGCTGCTAAAGCGTAGTTTTCGTCGTTTGCGACTATTTTTTTGCGGCTTTTTACGAGGCAAACCGCCCCTCGGCATGCTCCTAAGGCTTCACAATCCCGTCGAGTCCAGAATCAGCCCCAAGAAATTTCAATACTACAGATAAGTGGCGTCAAGATCCAGCGCTTAACGCTTTGAATTCTTCATAATACGCGCTTTATCCATCTTCCATTCGCGCTCTTTAACGTCGTCACGCTTGTCGTGCTCTTTCTTACCGCGTGCCACCCCGATTTTCAGTTTGGCCCAGGCATTTTTCCAGTACATCGACAGTGCAACCACGGTAAAGCCTTCACGGTTAACTCGGCCATACAGCGAATCGAGTTCGCGTTGTTTTAGCAGCAGCTTGCGGCTTCGGGTGGGGTCACACACCACATGCGTTGAAGCCACCGCTAGCGGCTGGAAAGTGGAGCCGAACAGGTAAGCTTCACCATCACGCAGCAGAATGTAGCTATCGCTGATGTTTGCCTTACCGGCACGCAGTGATTTGACTTCCCATCCTTGTAACGACATACCCGCCTCGAACTCTTCTTCAATGAAGTATTCATGACGTGCGCGTTTATTGAGGGCAATAGTGGCTGAACCGGGTTTGTTAACTTTTTTCTTTGTCATAGTGCGGCGTAGTCTACATCACTCAGTTTATGGGCGCATCCCCTGTCCTGCAGGGCGGTAAAAAACACTCCATTTTAGCACAGCAAGCAAAGCCGTGAATTTTTGTTTGGTGACCGAAAATGGTATTATTCAATGGTTTTGTGATGAACAGGAACCATTATGGCCCAGATTAGTCGTTCAGCGCTGGTCCCCTATAGCGCTGAGCAGATGTACCGTCTTGTGAATGACGTGGATGCTTATCCTCAGTTTCTGCCGGGCTGCACCGGCAGTCGCGTGCTGGATAACAGCGGAGATCAAATGACCGCGGCCGTTGATGTCTCGAAAGCCGGCATCAGTAAAACTTTCACCACGCGCAATACGCTGATCAGCAACCAAAGCATATTGATGCAGTTGGTTGATGGCCCGTTTCGTAAATTGACAGGCGGCTGGCATTTCACCTCATTGGGTGATGATGCCTGCAAAGTTGAGTTGAACCTCGATTTTGAGTTCACCAATATGCTGGTAGAAATGGCGTTCGGCCGCATCTTTAAAGAGCTGGCGAACAGCATGGTGCAGGCATTCAGCCAGCGCGCGAAAGAGGTTTATCGTGCCTGATATTAGCGTGGAAGTGGTTTACGCACTGCCGGATAAGCAGTATTTGCGAGCCGTCACGCTTGAGGAAGGCGCAACCGTTGAGCAAGCTATCAAGGCGTCGGGTTTGTTGTCACTGCGTAAAGATATTGACCTGAATTCGAACAAGGTCGGGATTTATAGCCGCCCGGTAAAATTAGCTGATGTCGTGCAGGATGGTGATCGCATTGAAATTTATCGTCCGCTGATTGCCGATCCGAAAGAGTTGCGGCGTCAACGCGCAGAGCGTTCAGCTGAAAAGAAATAGTCAGAAAGTAAAAACTAAAAAAGGCGCTTAAGCGCCTTTTTTATTGCCGTTCACTTAGCCTTCTTTGCCAGTGAGCTTCGGCTTGTTGTCGATGTTGGTCAACGTTCCATTGCTGTCAAAGGTCAGCGTCAGGGTTTGCTGTTTCACACTTTCATGACCTGGTTCCTGACGGAACACGTAATACCAAACGTTGCTTCCAAATGGATCGCGCATCATCGGCGTACCGAGCGTGTAGGCAACCTGCTGCTGCGTCATGCCGTTATGAATCTTCGACACATCGTTGGCGACCAGGTAATTCCCCTGATTGATATCCGGACGATACACAACGCGCTCAAGGGTGGAACATCCAGCGGTCATCATCAACATTACTACTGCCGCGGCAGTCAGCGTTTTACAGCGCATCTATACATTCCTTTTCTGGGGCCAAACGCCTTTCAGCAGGCTATTTTTTTGCCATCAAATTCTGAACTCTGCCTGCGGCAGGCTTTATTACTCAGACGACATAACTGCCGATGATAATAAACCTTTTCGCTATTTGAAACCTCTACAGAGCAAGCATATGACCACCAGCCAGGAAAAAAGTGCGGTATCAGGCGGCTAAAAGTTCTTTAGCGTTGGCCAGCGTGTTGCGCGTCACCTCGCTGCCGCCCAGTAAACGCGCCAACTCTTGCAGACGCGCGCGTTTATCCAGCGGCTGCATATGGGTTTCTGTCATCGCGCCATCCGTCTCTTTGCTGACGTAGAAGTGCTGATGACCGCAGCCAGCAACCTGCGGCAGATGCGTAACACACATCACCTGCGTTGACTCGCCCAGTTGACGCAGCATTTGGCCTACCACTGCGGCGGTTGGGCCGCTGATACCGACATCCACTTCATCGAAGATCATCGCTGGCGTTTCCATTTTCTGTGCGGTGATCACCTGAATCGCCAGCGCAATACGCGACAGCTCACCGCCGGATGCTACTTTACCCAGCGGCTGGAGCGGTTGGCCTGGGTTAGTCGTGACACGGAAATCGATACGCGTTGCGCCATCTGCGGTAAGTTGATCGGCATTGAACTCCAGCACAATTGCAAACTGGCCGTGCGGCATCGCCAGCGTGCGCATGCTTTGCGTAATCAGTTGGCTCAACTCTTGAGCAGAGTGTTCACGCAATTGATGCAGATTTTCAGCACTCGCTAGCGCGGCTTTGTGGTGCGCGACGACTTCAGATTGCAGGGTTTCCTGATCGCTCTCTTGCTGCGAAAGCAGTTCTGCTTCATCCAGCAGCTGCTGATAAAGCACCGGCAAGGTTTCAGGTGAGACATGATGCTTACGCGCCAGCGCGATCTGCCGTGACAGACGTTGCTCCAGCTCATGCAGGCGATTGGGATCGAGATCCAGACGTTCACAGTAGTGACGCAATTCATCGCTGGCTTCGCTGAGCTGAATTGCGGCTTCTTCCAGCAGATTGAACACGCCGCTGACTTTATTATCCAACGTCACCAGTTCACCCAGCATGTGACGGGCGCTATACAGCAGGCTCTGCAGGTTGGTGTCATCACCATCGGCGAGAATTTGCAACGCTTGCTGGCTGGTGGACAGCAACTGGCCGCTGTTCGCCAAACGTTTGTACTCTTCATCAATCTGTTCAAATTCGCCCAGCTGCGGGGCAAATTCATTGAGTTCTTTCAACTGATATTGCAGCAGCTCGCGACGGGACTCACGCTCTTGCGAGAGCTGCTGATGCTGCGCCAGCGCGCGACAACTCTGATGCCAGCGCTGATAGTGCTGGCGCATGTCAGACAGCAAATCATCATGGGCTGCATAAGCATCCAGCAGATGTTTTTGGTGATCGGATTTGAGCAACAGCTGATGGGCATGCTGGCCGTGAATCTGAATTAACAATTGACCGAGTTCACGCAGCTGCGACAGCGGCACCGACGTGCCGTTGATGAAGCCACGCGAACGACCATCCGCGCTGATCACACGACGCAGCAAACACTCATTACCTTCATCCAGCTGATTCTCCGCCAGCCAGCGCTGTGCGGAAGGCGAAGCTTTGAGTTGGAAGCGGGCGCAGATATCCGCGCGACTGGCACCCTGACGCACCATATCTGCTTCAGCGCGTCCGCCTAAACACAGGCCTAGCGCATCGATGGCGATAGATTTACCTGCGCCGGTTTCACCCGTGATCGCGGTCATACCACGATGAAAGTCGATCTCCAGTTCACGAACGATAGCAAAGTTACTGATGGTCAGTTGTGCCAACATATAATCACCTGTATGTAAAAACAGATATGGTTTTACATACAGTATATCCTGGTATTTTATACAGTAAAGTGGTCAGTGCTGATTTTCAGAACAATTTTTTAGACCAACCCAACTTTGAACTTAAGGTATTGAAATAGTTGTAATTTTTTGGATGGATTAGATTGAGGTGATTAGCGCTGCGGCGAATCAGAACGTCTTCACCTTCCTGAATCGGCAAGGCAATCTGGCTGTCACAGCTGATCTCCAGATCGCTGCGCAGGGAAGAAAAACGCAGGCGGATGGTGCTGCTGCTATTGATCACCAGCGGACGCGCTGAGAGCGTATGCGGGAACATCGGCACCAGCGTAATGGCATCCAGTGAGGGCGTTAGAATAGGGCCGCCCGCCGAGAGCGAGTAGGCGGTTGAGCCGGTTGGCGTGGAGATAATCAAACCATCGGAGCGCTGTGAAAAGGCAAACACCTCATCAATATAGACTTCGAATTCAATCATGTGCGCGACTTTGCCGGGATGCAGCACCACTTCATTGATGGCGCTACCAATACGCGGCGAGCAATCTTCTTTGCACACCTGCGCCTCGAGCAAGAAGCGACTTTCAACGAAGTAATCGCCCTGCAGCACATCGTCCAGCTGCTGCTGCGCGTTGTCCGGATCGAGATCGGTCAGAAAACCGAGATTGCCACGGTTAATGCCAATGACTTTGATGTCATAGCGCGCCAGCACGCGGGCAGCACCCAGCATGTTGCCATCGCCACCTACTACAACCGCTAAATCAGCGCGTTGACCAATATCCGCAAGGCTGCCGGTTTCGGCATTTTTCAAATCCAGTTCGCGCGCAATCTGCTGCTCGACAATCACCTCATAACCCTTTGCCGTTAGCCAGCGCCAGAGCATTTCATGGGTGGTTAACGCAGTAGGATGGCGCGGATGGCCGACAATCCCGATGCAGTTAAAGTGTTTGTTCATTTAGCGCGAGTTCCTTATAAGCCAAAACGGCCAGGCAATGTGATGGGTTTACTTGAAACCGTCAAACTGATCCCCATAATAAGCCAACCAGCGAGATGAATGTGCAAAACGCGGAGAAATTCATGAGTAGTAAAGAACAGAACACCCCAAACGAGCAAGTCTCAGACGAAATTCAACAGGATCAGCAGCACGTGGACGCAGAGACAACCGCTGAGGTGGATCCGCGTGATGAGCGTATCGCGCAACTGGAAGCCGAGTTAGCCGTGTCGCAAACCGGCGTGCGTGATGCTCAGCTGCGTGCGCAGGCGGAAATCGAGAATATCCGTCGTCGTACTGAAATGGATGTGGAAAAGGCGCATAAATTTGCGCTGGAAAAATTTGCCAACGAGCTGCTGCCAGTGATCGATAGCCTGGAGCGCGCGCTGGAAGTCGCAAACAAAGATAACGCTGAATTGGCTTCGATGATTGAAGGTATCGAGCTGACGCTGAAGTCGCTGCTGGGCGCGGTGCGTAAGTTTGGCGTGGAAGTGGTTGGCGAAACCAATGTGCCATTCAATCCAGAGATTCATCAGGCGATGTCGATGATGGAATCAGAAGAGATGGCACCCAATCACGTGCTGATGGTGATGCAGCGCGGTTACACCCTCAACGGTCGCCTGCTGCGTCCGGCGATGGTGGCAGTGACCAAAGCCAAAGGCTAATCCGTCGCTATCATAACAATGGCCGCTTAACGCGGCCGTTTGTTTTTTAAGGCAGCACCGGCATCCAGTCGATGGGTGACTGGCCTGATTGGCTCAGTAGCGCATTCGCCTGCGAGAAATGTTTACTGCCAAAAAAGCCGCGATGCGCGGAGAGCGGAGAAGGGTGCGGCGCTTTCAACACATGATGGCGTTGCGTATCAATGATGCTGCCTTTCTTCTGCGCATGCGAACCCCACAGCAAGAAAATCACCCCTTCGCGATGCTGATTGATGGCGCTAATGACGTTATCAGTGAAAGTTTCCCAGCCAAAGCGCGCGTGCGAATGCGCCTTACTGGCTTCCACCGTTAACACGGTGTTCAACAGCATCACGCCTTGTGTTGCCCAGCTTTCAAGAAAACCGTGCGTAGGGCGCACAAAGCCGGGCATATCCTGCTCCAGCTCTTTGTACATATTCAGTAATGACGGCGGGATCGCCACGCCGGGCAGCACAGAAAAGGCCAGACCATGCGCCTGATTCGGGCCGTGATAAGGATCCTGGCCCAAAATCACCACTTTGATATCGCCCAGTTCGGTCAGCCGAAAGGCATTAAACACATCCTTCTGCGGCGGATACACCGTTACGCCGGCAGCGCGTTCATTGGCCACCGCTTTCAGCGTTTCCACGAAGTAAGGTTTCTCTTTCTCTTCAGCCAGCACGTCGTGCCAGGTCAGCTTCTCAGCCATCATTGACTCCCTGCAAAATAGTGCGCCTAGCTTAACGTGTCGCACTCAACAGCAGAAGGGTAAAAATAATTTGAATATTTACGTAAAAAGTTATCGAGTGAAGTTGTTATGAATCAAGTTGTTAGGTTTTCAGCTTGCAATAGTGACTGGACGAAATTGATACAGGTCAAAACGGCGGGTTTCTTGCAGTGATATACCACAGCATTCCAAAACCTTATGAACCTCGCTGTCCGGTTGCGACAGCGTAAAGCCCTGGAGACCTACTATGATTACCGGTATTCAAATTACTCAGGCAAATAATCCACAGCTGTTGAACTCATTCTGGCTGCTGGACGATGATAAAGCCGAAGCGCGCTGCCTGTGCGCCAAAGGCGATTTCTCAGAAGATCAGGTTGTTGCTATCAGCGACCTCGGCGAAATCGCTTACCGTGAAATTCCACTTGAGCAGAAGCCGCAGGTGCGCATCGAAGGTGGTCAGCATCTCAACGTCAACGTGCTGCGTCGCGAAACGCTGGAAGATGCCGTCAATCATCCGGAAAAATATCCGCAGTTGACCATTCGCGTATCGGGCTATGCCGTGCGCTTTAACGCGCTGACGCCAGAGCAGCAGCGTGACGTGATTACACGTACATTCACCGAAAGCCTGTAATTGCAGCGCTGACGAAAAGACACACAGCAATACAAGCCGCGCCAATGCTGATTGGCGCGGCTTTTTTTATAGGCCGAGTTTAAAAGAAGGCTGCTTGAGGGCATTTGATAGTGAAAGTGCTTTTTCGCTACGCTTAAAACAAAAAAATCGCCTCAAAAGAGGCGATTAATTACAGCGAGTGCTGTTTTATTCCGCACCAGACTCGGGTGTATCACTACCGCTTGGCTTGCGGCGTTTACCCACATTTTTGGTATCGCGATGGCGTTGTTTGACGCGCGGTTTCTCTTGTTCTTTCTCTTTACGCTCTTGACGCTTCGCAAGGGCTTTTTTCGACGGTTTTCCCGTCACTTTAGCACTTGGCGCACGGCTTTCCGGACGCAGCTCATCAATCACACGCGCTTTCAACGGCTCGTTGATGTAACGGGTGATTTTGCCCAGCAGCACGTGATCGTGCGCTTCAACCAGCGAGATGGCGGTACCTTTACGGCCTGCACGCGCGGTACGGCCGATGCGGTGCAGATAGGTATCGGCGGTGCGCGGCAAATCGTAGTTAATCACGTGTGAGATATCGTCAATGTCGATACCGCGCGCAGCAACGTCAGTGGCAATCATCACCGTAACGCGGCCATCATTCATACGTTTGATCGCTTCGTTACGATTGACCTGCACCATTTCTCCTTCGAGATAGCTGGTGCGAATACCGGCTTCATGAAGCCAGGTGACCAGCTCATGTAGGCGCTCACGTTTACGCACAAATACGATGACGCGCGTGGCGTCTGGCTGTTTCAACAGGTGAATCAGCAGCTTGTTTTTATGCTGCAGATCGTCGGCGCGGTAATACCATTGCTGAATCTTTTTACGTTCGCTTTTGCTTGGGTCGGCTTCAATAAACACCGGCTCGTTGAGCAAACGCTCGGCGAAGTCTTTAATGTGATCGCCTTCCAGCGTCGCCGAGAACAGCAGCGTCTGTTTGCGCCAGCGGGTTTCTGCGGCGATGGTTTCGATGTCCTGCGCAAAGCCCATATCGAGCATGCGGTCAGCTTCATCGAGAATCAGCGTTTCTACTGCGCGGCAGTCAAAGTTCTCTTCTTTGATGTACTGCAGTAAACGGCCAGTAGTCGCGACAACGATGTCCTGGTTTTCGCTGAACACTTCGGCATGGTTCATATACGCCACACCACCGGTGATGGTGGCGATATCCAGATGCGTGTGTTTAGCCAGTTCGCGCGCGTGATCGGCAACCTGCATCGCCAGTTCGCGCGTTGGGGTGATGATCAGAATGCGTGGTGGGCCTGATTTCTTGCGCGGGAAATCGAGCAAGTGCTGTAAAGCGGGCAGCAAAAACGCTGCAGTTTTCCCCGTCCCGGTTGGAGCCGAACCCAGAACGTCACGGCCTTCCAGCGCGGCAGGAATGGTCTCGGCCTGAATAACAGTAGGGCGAGTAAAGCCTTTTTCCTGCAAAGCTTGTAGCAGGCTTTCGTCGAGTTCGAGTTCGGAGAATGTGGTTACGGTCATGGTCTACCTCAGTTTGGGGCGCTGATTATAGACAGAACGAATATAATCTTCATCTGTTTGTGTAGGTATTACAGGCGCAGGTGAATTCCCATCGCCACCACGTTACACTTCCGGCAGTAAAAAATTCAATGGTAGTGAAGTATGTCTCAGGACCAGCCGCAGGTGCGGCCGACGTTAAGAAAAGATGGTTTTACCTTTAAGCAATTTTTCGTGGCGCACGATCGCTGTGCGATGAAAGTCGGCACCGATGGCGTGTTAATCGGGGCCTGGGCGCCAGTGGCAGGTGCGCGTCGTATCCTCGATATTGGCTGCGGCAGCGGGTTGATAGCGCTAATGCTGGCGCAACGCACGCCCGATTCGGTAGAGATTGATGCGGTCGAACTGGAAGCCAGTGCGGCGCAACAGGCGCAGGAAAATATGCAGGCCTCGCCGTGGGCAAATCGCATTCATGTGCACCATCAGGATATTGTCAACTGGAGCGAGCAGTGTGAAAAACGCTTTTCGCTCATCGTCAGCAACCCGCCGTTTTTTGCCCCCGGCATGGCAACAGGCAGTGTCGCGCGTGATACCGCACGCAGCACCGCCACACTCGACCATCTTACGCTGCTGCGCTGTGCCGCCCAGCTGATTGAAGAGGAAGGGCTATTTTGTGTGGTGCTGCCGGCTGAAGCGGGCGAAGCATTGATTTCACTGGCGCTGGCGGATGGCTGGCATCTACGTTATCGCTACGATGTCGCCGCCTATGCGCAGCGCCCGCCGAATCGCGTGGTGTTGGGCTTTTCTCCCTCCGCTGGTGAAACGTTGCTGGAACGTCTCGCCATTCGTGATGAAGATAAAAGCTATTCAGCCGACTGGCTCAGCCTCGTGAAAGACTTTTACCTATTCCGCTAACTTCGGGCTGCAGGATGGTCGGTAACGCCTCATCCAGCAAATCGGGATTGTCGAGGGTAAAGTGCAGCCCTCGGCTCTCCTTACGCTCCAGCGCACAGCGCACCATCAGTTCGGCGACCTGCACCAGATTGCGCAGCTCGAGCAAATTGTTAGAGAGACGGAAGTGCGCGTAGTACTCGTCGATCTCCTGTTGCAGCAAATTAATGCGCCGCAGTGCGCGCTCCAGACGCTTAGTGGTGCGCACAATGCCCACGTAATCCCACATGAATAGCCGCAGTTCATGCCAGTTATGCTGGATCACTACGCGTTCATCGGCATCATCAACGCGGCTTTCGTCCCACGCGGGCAGATGTTCTACCGCCGCGACGTCCGGCAAGCGTGCGATCATATCTTCAGCCGCTGACCAACCGTAAACAAGGCACTCGAGCAAGGAGTTAGACGCCATACGGTTTGCGCCATGTAAGCCGGTATAGCTCACTTCACCTATCGCGTACAGCCCATCCACGTCAGTGCGGCCTTGCCGATCGACCATCACGCCGCCGCAGGTGTAATGCGCTGCTGGCACAATTGGAATCGGCTGTTTGGTGAGATCGAGGCCAAAGGTCAGCAACTTTTCGTAAATCATCGGGAAGTGCGCGCGCACAAAGCTTTCCGGCTGGTGGCTGATGTCAAGATACATACAATCGACGCCCAACCGTTTCATCTCATGATCGATGGCGCGCGCCACAATATCGCGCGGCGCCAGCTCGGCACGCTCATCAAAGTCAGGCATAAAGCGCGTGCCGTCAGGACGCAACAGCCAGGCGCCTTCTCCGCGCAGTGCTTCCGTCAGCAGAAAGTTTTGCGCCTGCGGATGGAATAAACAGGTGGGATGGAATTGATTGAATTCGAGGTTCGCCACGCGGCAACCGGCGCGCCATGCCATGGCAATGCCATCGCCAGACGCTACGTCCGGATTAGTGGTGTACTGATAGACTTTTGCTGCGCCGCCAGTGGCTAGCACCACGGCGCGCGCGCGACAGGTTTCCACCTGCTCACGCTTACGGTTCCAAATCCACGCGCCAACCACGCGACGCTTGCCGGGCAGGCCAAGCTTATCGGAGAGAATCAAATCCACCGCATTGGTGCGTTCGATAATGCGGATGTTGGGATGGCTCAACGCCTGGCTTACCAACGTGGTTTCTACCGCGCGGCCGGTGGCATCGGCGCTGTGCAGAATGCGGCGATGACTGTGTCCACCTTCGCGCGTAAGGTGATAACGCGCTTCGCCATCAGCCTGCGGCTCTTTGTCGAAGGCGACGCCGTTATCAATCAGCCACTGTACGCAGTGACGCGCGTTGCTGGCGATAAAGCTCACCGTATCGCGGTCGCACAAACCTGCGCCGGCAACCAGCGTGTCTTCAACGTGTGATTCGATGCTGTCTGTTTCGTCAAACACCGCCGCAATCCCGCCCTGCGCATACAGCGTTGAGCCCTCATTCACCTGCGCTTTACTCAGCACGGTAACCTGATAATGCGGCGCTAAGCGCAGCGCTAACGATAAACCTGCCGCACCGCTGCCGACGATGAGGACATCACACTGATATTCCGGGAGAGGAGTCATGGTGTTTAATTTACTAAACAAAAGGTGGCTTGAGCATAAGCCCGGATGGGGATGCTGTGAAGTATTTTGAACAAATTGCGCGGAAAAATTATTCAGCAAAGGAAGATAATAACGTGAATTCAGTAAGTTAACTCTGAAATTGCGCACAACGTGTTTTTTATATCAAACACTCTGAAAATTCAGGTAATAAAGGTGAAAATGACGGCGTCATAAGGTACTCTGCCAGCGATTATCGGTGCCGCAAAAGACACCACCAGCGTGGCAAGTCGCTACACTGAAAGACAATCAACAACAATGATGTCGTGGTTCCGATACGGAAAAATTCTGGTCGTAGTGAACTTCAGACCATTTGGTCACTCTAAGCGCATGCTTGCTCAGAACAATGAGATGTGCTGGCAGTTCACTTACGCATAAAAAAGTTTTGGGGAGATATTACCTCGGATGAGCGAGCAGTTAACGGATCAGGTTCTCGTTGAGCGGGTTCAGAAGGGAGATCAAAAGTCCTTTAATTTACTGGTGATTCGATACCAGCATAAAGTGGCGAGCCTGGTTTCACGCTATGTTCCGTCAGGCGATGTGCCTGATGTGGTTCAGGAATCTTTTATTAAAGCGTATCGCGCACTGGAATCGTTCCGTGGCGACAGCGCCTTTTATACATGGCTGTACCGCATCGCGGTCAATACAGCAAAAAATTATCTGGTTGCTCAGGGGCGACGTCCGCCATCCAGTGATGTGGATGCGATTGATGCGGAAAATTTCGAAAGTGCAGGTGCATTGAAAGAAATTTCGAACCCTGAGAACTTAATGTTGTCAGAGGAACTGAAACAAATCGTCTTTCGTACCATTGAGGCGCTTCCCGAAGATCTTCGTATGGCCATTACCCTCAGGGAATTGGATGGCCTGAGTTACGAAGAGATTGCCGTCATCATGGATTGTCCGGTCGGTACCGTACGTTCGCGTATCTTCCGTGCACGAGAGGCTATTGATAATAAAGTTCAACCGCTTATCCAACGTCAGTGATAACGGCTACTGGAAGGGTACCAAGGCATGCAGAAAGAAAAACTTTCCGCTTTAATGGATGGTGAAACATTAGATAACGAGCTGTTGGCGTCGTTATCTAAGGATGCGGATCTTCAGCAAAGCTGGGAAAGCTACCATCTCATCCGCGACACCTTACGAGGTGATATCGGAGAAGTGCTGCATTTTGATATCTCCGCACGTGTGGCTGCGGCCATCGAAAACGAGCCGGCACGCAAAGTCACTCCGCTGATCCCTGAAGCGCAGCCTGAGCCGTCACGTTACGAGAAGATGCCGTTCTGGCGTCGCGGTGGCAGTTGGGCGGCACAGCTGACGCAAGTCGGTGTTGCTGCTTGTGTTTCACTGGCGGTGATTGTCGGTGTTCAGCACTACAACAGTTCACCCACCGGCAGCGCGACTGAAGCGTCCGATTCACCGGCATTCAATACCTTGCCGATGATGGGTAAAGCTTCTCCGGTTAGCTTAGGCGTGCCTTCTGAAGCCTTTGACACCAACAGCTCTAATCAGCAGGTGCAGGAGCAGCGTCGTCGCGTCAATGCCATGCTACAGGATTATGAACTGCAACGTCGTCTGCATGCCGATCAGGTTCAGTTTGAGAAAAACGATCCGCAACAGGCTCAGGCTAATGTTCCCGGAAATCAGTCGTTAGGAACTCAGCAGCAGTAATGAAGCAGCTTTGGTGTGCCGTTAGCCTGCTGGCAGGCAGCCTGTTTTGCTCATCTATCGCCTCGGCGCAGACCTCTGCGTCCGGGGTGTTGTTACAACAGATGGAGCAGGCAAGCCAGAACCTCAACTACGAATTTGCCTACATCAATGTCTCGCGTCTCGGCATTGAATCCCTGCGTTATCGCCACGCGGTTATCGACAATCGTATCTTCGCCCAACTGTTGCAGATGGACGGGCCGCGCCGTGAAGTGATCCAGCGTGGAAACGACATCAGCTATTTCGAGCCGGGATTAGATCCCTTCTCGCTGCCGGGCAATCACATCATCGATGCGTTACCTGGTTTGATGTTTGCCGACTTCTCCCGTTTGGGTGAAGCCTATGATTTCATTCCTGTTGGTCGCTCGCGCATGGCCGATCAAATGTGCGAAGTGGTGCGCATCGTGTCACGTGATGGCACGCGCTACAGCTATGTCGTGTGGCTGGATGTGGATACCAAATTGCCGCTGCGCATCGATCTGCTCGATCGTGATGGTGAAACGCTGGAGCAGTTCCGCGTCATCAGCTTTGCCGTCGATGAAGGCGTGCGCAACTTGATGCAAGGGCTGGAGAAGGCCAACTTGCCGCCATCGCTGTCTTTACCGGCGGGTGATAAAGTTGAACTCAGCTGGCAGCCAGGCTGGCTCCCGGCGGGCATGAAACTAATCTCACAAAGTCGCCGTGATATCCCGTCGATGAACAAAACGGTCGAATCGCGCCTGTACAGCGATGGTCTGTTTAGCTTCGCCATCAACGTTACGCCAGCCGATAAAAGCAGCAGCGTGCAGGCATTGCGCACTGGGCGTCGTACGGTGCAGACAGAAGTACGCAATAATAACGAAATCACGGTGGTGGGCGAGTTACCGCCAGCCACTGCTAAACGTATTGCGGACAGCATAGATTCGGGTTCACCAAAATGATGAGAGAATGGGCCACCGTGGTGGCGTGGAAAGAAGGCATTGCCACCCTGCACACGGAAGCGAAAACGTCTTGTAACAGCTGCTCAGCGCGTAAAGGCTGCGGCAGCCACGCGCTTAATCAGCTGGGGCCGAAAAATGCCCACGTGATGACTATCGCCAGTGCGGAGCCGTTGCAACCCGGCCAGCGCATCGAGTTAGGCATCCGCGAAAGCAGCTTGTTGGGTTCCGCTTTGCTGGTTTACATGACGCCGCTGTTTGGCCTGTTTTTAGTGGCGGGCATCTTTCAGATGCTGTTTGCCAGCGATCTGGCTGCGGCCTGTGGCGCGCTCTTGGGCGGCATTGGCGGCTTTATCGTAGCAAAAGGTGTATCCAAACTCTTCGGCGATCGCGAGGCTTTCCAGCCGGTGATTCTTAGCGTTGCGTTACCGCCTGATGCGTTGCGCGTGGAAAGCGAAGCGTGATCCCCGTCCAGGCCGCATTTGATGCGGCCTTTCTCAATCGGCTTAACCGCTGAAATCTGTTGCGATTCCCCACAGTTCCATTCTTTAACGCGCGGCGTTAACAGTGTAATATGCGTCGTCATTAATGAGGCCGACAGGGTTCCGGGTAAAGCTCACTTTCCTGAATGTGTCCGTGCTCAAGTTTCCCACTGATTTTCTACGTGAAGATATTCATATAAATGAAGCACATACGAAATTTCTCCATCATCGCTCACATTGACCACGGCAAATCAACGCTCTCTGACCGTTTGATTCAAATTTGTGGTGGCCTGAGCGATCGTGAGATGGCGGCGCAGGTTCTGGACTCCATGGATCTGGAACGTGAGCGCGGCATTACCATTAAAGCGCAGAGCGTGACGCTCGATTACAAAGCGCTGAACGGTGAAACTTACCAGCTCAATTTTATCGATACTCCCGGTCACGTTGACTTCTCCTATGAAGTTTCCCGCTCGCTGGCGGCGTGTGAAGGAGCATTGCTGGTGGTCGATGCAGGGCAGGGCGTTGAAGCGCAGACGCTGGCAAACTGCTACACCGCAATGGAAATGGATCTGGAAGTGGTACCGGTACTGAACAAAATCGACCTGCCTGCCGCCGATCCAGAGCGTGTAGCAGAAGAGATTGAAGATATCGTCGGCATTGACGCGACCGATGCGGTGCGTTGCTCGGCGAAAACCGGCGTTGGTGTGCCCGACGTGCTGGAACGTCTGGTGCGTGACATCCCGCCGCCAGAAGGTGATCCGGAAGGTCCGCTGCAGGCGCTAATCATCGATTCCTGGTTCGATAACTACCTGGGTGTGGTATCGCTGATTCGTATTAAGAACGGCACGCTGCGCAAAGGCGACAAAGTTAAAGTCATGAGCTCCGGTCAAAGCTACAACGCTGACCGTCTCGGCATCTTCACGCCGAAGCGTGTTGATCGCAATGAACTGAACTGCGGTGAAGTAGGCTGGCTGGTGTGTGCGATTAAAGACATCCTCGGCGCGCCAGTGGGCGATACTCTGACCTTGCAGCGCAATCCGGCGGAGAACGTGTTGCCAGGCTTCAAGAAAGTGAAGCCACAGGTTTACGCCGGTCTGTTCCCGATCAGCTCTGACGACTATGAAGCGTTCCGTGATGCGCTGGGCAAATTGAGCCTGAACGATGCGTCACTGTTCTACGAACCAGAGAGCTCAACGGCGCTGGGCTTCGGTTTCCGCATCGGCTTCCTCGGTCTGCTGCACATGGAGATCATTCAGGAGCGACTGGAGCGTGAATACGATCTGGATCTGATCACCACCGCGCCAACCGTCGTGTATGAAGTGGAAACCACCGACGGCGAAACTATCTACGTTGATAGCCCGTCGAAGCTGCCACCGCTGAACAATATTGCTGAGCTGCGTGAGCCGATTGCGGAGTGTCACATGCTGCTGCCGCAGGAGTTCCTCGGCAACGTCATTACGCTGTGTATCGAAAAACGTGGCGTGCAGACCAACATGGTTTACCACGGCAAGCAGGTTGCGCTGACGTATGAGATTCCGATGGCGGAAGTGGTTCTCGACTTCTTCGACCGTCTGAAATCAACCTCGCGCGGTTATGCCTCGCTGGATTATAACTTCAAACGTTTCCAGACCTCTGACATGGTGCGTGTCGACGTGATGATTAACTCAGAACGTGTTGATGCGCTGGCGCTGATTACTCACCGTGATAACTCACAATATCGTGGCCGCGATCTGGTGGAGAAGATGAAAGATCTGATCCCACGTCAGCAGTTTGATATTGCGATTCAGGCGGCAATCGGCAACCACATTATCGCTCGCTCAACGGTAAAACAGCTGCGTAAAAACGTCCTGGCGAAATGCTACGGCGGTGACGTGAGCCGTAAGAAGAAACTGTTGCAGAAGCAGAAAGATGGTAAGAAGCGAATGAAGCAGGTCGGCAACGTTGAGCTGCCGCAGGAAGCATTCCTTGCCATTCTGCATGTCGGTAAAGACAGCAAATAAGGATTTTTAATGGCTAACATGTTTGCCCTGGTTTTAGTGATCGCCACACTGGTCACTGGCATTATCTGGTGTATCGATCGCTTTAAATGGGCACCGGCGCGTCGTGCGAAGCAGGCTGCTGCGCAAGCGCAGGCTGGCAACGCACTCGACAGTAAAACGCTGGCGAAAGTAGCCGCGCAGCCGGGTTGGGTAGAAACCACCGCATCGGTGTTCCCGGTGCTGGCGGTGGTATTGATCGTACGTTCGTTTATTTTTGAGCCGTTCCAGATTCCATCGGGCTCAATGATGCCAACGCTGCTGATTGGAGACTTCATCCTCGTGGAGAAGTTTGCTTACGGCATTAAAGATCCGATTACTCAAACCACGCTGATCCCAACCGGCCATCCGCAGCGCGGTGATGTCGCGGTATTCAAATACCCGAAAGACCCAAGCGTGGATTACATCAAGCGCGTGATTGGCTTGCCAGGCGACAAAGTGGTGTTTGATCCTTACAGCAAGACCCTGACCATCAATCCGGGTTGCAGCAGCGGCAATTGCGACACGGCGCTGCCGGTGACTTACACTAACGTTGAGCCAAGCAACTTCATTCAGACCTTCAGCGGCTTTGATGGCAATGAAACCGGCAACGGCTTCTTCCAGGCGCCGCAGGGCGAAACCATGAAGGGCGGCCTGCGTCTCGGCACCCGTAAAGAGACATTGGGCAACGTAACGCACGATATCTTGCTGGTAAACGAAGCGCAAAGTCAGGCAAGCATGTATTATCAGCAGCCGGGCCAGCCGCAATCGACCTGGATTGTGCCGCAAGGGCAGTATTTCATGATGGGCGATAACCGCGATAACAGCGCCGACAGCCGCTACTGGGGCTTTGTGCCCGAGAAGAATCTGGTCGGCAAAGCGGTGGCTATCTGGATGAGCTTCGAAAAACAAGAAGGACAGTGGCCGACCGGCGTGCGCTTTAGCCGCATTGGTGGGATTCACTAATTAGCTTCAAAAAAGGTTGGCCTCTCTTTCGGGAGGCCAGTGCACACCAAACAGAACAGGTTGGAACCTCAGCCCTGTTTCGTATGCAGTGATAGACGCACAGAACAACTGGAATAGCATGAACCCCATCGTCATTAACAAGCTGCAGCGCAAACTGGGCTACACTTTTACTCATCCGGATTTATTGCAGCAGGCACTGACGCACCGTAGCGCCAGCAGCAAACACAATGAACGTCTTGAATTTCTTGGCGATTCTATTCTCAGCTACGTGATCGCCAATGCGCTCTATCACCGCTTCCCCCGCGTGGACGAAGGCGACATGAGCCGCATGCGTGCCACCTTGGTGCGCGGCAATACGCTGGCGGAGATGGCGCGCGAGTTCGACCTTGGCGAATGTTTACGCCTCGGTCCGGGCGAGCTGAAAAGCGGCGGTTTCCGTCGCGAATCGATCCTCGCGGATACCGTTGAAGCCTTGATCGGCGGCATTTTCCTCGACAGCAGCATTCAAACCGTCGAAAAGTTAATTCTCGACTGGTATCACTCGCGACTGGAACAGATCAGTCCGGGCGATAAACAAAAAGATCCGAAAACGCGCCTGCAGGAGTATTTGCAGGGACGTCATCTGCCACTGCCATCGTATTTGGTGGTGCAGGTGCGTGGCGAAGCCCACGATCAGGAATTCACCATTCACTGTCAGGTGAGTGGCATGGCAGAACCGGTGGTGGGCATTGGCTCCAGCCGCCGTAAAGCCGAGCAAGCAGCCGCCGAACAGGCGTTAATTAAGCTTGGCCTCGAATAAATAGTCACATCGCAGCGTCGACGGCGACGCTGCCCAAGTCAGGACTCGAATGAGCGAACTCGAAACATATAGCGGCTTTGTCGCGATTGTAGGCCGACCAAACGTCGGTAAATCCACTTTGCTAAACCAGTTGCTGGGGCAGAAAGTGTCGATCACGTCACGCAAGCCGCAAACCACGCGTCACCGCATCATGGGCATCCACACCGAAGGCGCTTATCAGGCGATCTACGTGGATACGCCAGGGCTGCACATGGAAGAGAAGCGGGCGATCAACCGCCTGATGAACCGTGCCGCCAGTAGCTCCATCGGTGACGTTGAGCTGGTGATTTTTGTAGTTGAAGGCACGCGCTGGACGCCAGACGACGAGATGGTGCTCAACAAGCTGCGTGATAACAAAGTTCCTGTGGTATTGGCGATCAATAAAGTCGACAACATCCAGGACAAGAGCATTCTGTTGCCGCATCTTCAGTTCCTCAGCCAGCAGATGAACTTCCTCGAAATCGTACCGATCTCTGCGGAAAGCGGCAAAAACGTTGATGCTATTGCAGCAATTGCGCGCAAATGCCTGCCAAAATCTGAGCACCATTTCCCGGAAGATTATGTCACTGACCGCTCACAGCGCTTTATGGCGTCTGAGATCATCCGTGAAAAATTGATGCGCTTCCTTGGTGCTGAGCTACCTTACTCCGTTACCGTAGAAATTGAGCAGTTTGTGTCTAACGATCGCGGCGGTTACGACATCAATGGCTTGATCCTCGTTGAGCGCGAAGGCCAGAAGAAGATGGTCATCGGCAATAAAGGCGCCAAGATCAAAACCATCGGCATTGAATCGCGTAAAGACATGGAAGAGATGTTTGAAGCGAAAGTGCATCTCGAACTGTGGGTTAAAGTGAAATCTGGCTGGGCGGACGATGAACGTGCGCTGCGCAGCTTAGGTTACTCTGACGAAGGTTAATTGATGGAAGGCTGGCAACGCGCCTTTGTGCTGCACAGTCGCCCTTACAGCGAAACCAGCCTGCTCCTAGATCTCTTCAGCGAAAGTGAAGGGCGCGTCCGCGTCCTTGCCAAAGGCGCCCGCTCGCGCCGCTCTCAATTGAAAGGTGCACTGCAACCCTTTACGCCACTGCTGGTGCGCTGGGGCGGACGCGGTGACGTCAAAACGCTGCGCAATGCCGAAGCCGTTTCGCTGGCATTGCCGCTCAGCGGCATCACGCTCTATTGCGGACTCTACGTCAACGAGCTGCTATCGCGCGTGCTGGAGCAGCAAATTCCCTTCTCTGACATGTTCTTCGATTACCTGAATTGCATCCAAACGCTGGCGGCAGGCAACGGCTCGCCTGAACCGGCACTACGTCGCTTTGAGCTGGCGCTGCTTGGGCATCTCGGCTACGGCGTGGATTTTCTGCATTGCGCTGGCAGTGGGGAAGAGGTGGCTGACGGCATGACCTACAGCTACCGCGAGGAGAAGGGCTTTATCGCCAGTTTGGTGGTCAATCAGCGCAGCTTTACCGGCCGCCAGCTGCGTGCGTTGTGGGAACGCGAATTCCCCGATGCCGATACATTGCGCGCCGCCAAACGCTTTACGCGTATGGCGCTGAAGCCCTATCTTGGCGGTAAGCCGCTGAAGAGTCAGGAACTGTTTCGCCAGTTTGTGCCAAAAAAGAAACCCGATGTGGCAAACGACTAGCGCTGGTCGTACCGCCTTATATATTTAGCGCGGTACACTGCAAACACACTGAACACATTTAAGGATTGTCATGGCTGAGTTGCTGTTAGGCGTCAACATTGACCACATTGCCACCGTACGTAATGCACGTGGCACAAACTATCCCGATCCGGTGCAGGCCGCGTTTGTAGCTGAGCAGGCCGGCGCCGACGGCATTACCGTGCATCTGCGTGAAGATCGCCGCCACATCACCGATCGCGATGTGCGCATTCTGCGTGACACCATCCAGACGCGCATGAATCTGGAGATGGCGGTCACTGACGAGATGATCGACATTGCCTGCGAAATCAAGCCGCAATTTGTTTGTCTGGTGCCGGAAAAACGTCAGGAAGTGACGACCGAAGGCGGGCTGGATGTGGCGGGCCAGCAGGATAAAATCAATGCTGCGGTGCGCCTGTTGAGCGATGCCGGCATTCTGGTTTCGTTATTTATTGATGCCGATCACCGCCAGATTGAAGCAGCGGTTGCCAGCGGCGCGCCTTACATCGAAATTCATACCGGCGCCTATGCCGAAGCGCCCGAAGGTCTCGCGCGCCAGGCAGAGCTGTCACGCATTCGTAAAGCCGCGACTTTCGCCGCCAGCCTTGGCCTGAAAGTGAATGCCGGCCACGGTTTGACCTACCACAACGTGCAGCCGATTGCTGAACTGCCGGAAATGCACGAGCTGAATATCGGCCATGCGATTATTGGTCGTGCGCTGTTCAGCGGTCTGGCAGATGCGGTCAGCGAAATGAAGCAGCTGATGCGGGAAGCGCGTCGCTAATGGCCATTCTCGGACTCGGTAGCGATATCGTAGAGATCGAGCGCATTGCGGGCGTCATTGAGCGCTCCGGCGACCGTCTGGCACGCCGCGTATTAAGCGAAGCCGAGTGGCAACAATATCAGGCGCACCAGCAACCGGTGCGCTTTCTTGCCAAACGGTTTGCGGTGAAAGAGGCGGCAGCAAAAGCCTTCGGCACCGGCATTCGCGGTGGGCTGGCGTTCAATCAGTTCGAAGTCTACAACGATGCGCTGGGCAAGCCGGGATTACGTTTCTTTGAGCAGGCCAAAGTGATTGCCAGCCAGCTCGGCGTGAAGCACGTGCATGTGACGTTAGCGGATGAACGCCATTACGCCTGCGCAACGGTGATTATCGAGAACTAAGGGTGCAACACCACGAACTTCTCCCACAGCGCCTCGCGGCTTTCCGGGTGCTGTGGATCGAGAATAATGGTGTTATCAATCGGGCAGACGCTTTGGCAGGTCGGCACATCATAATGGCCCACGCACTCGGTGCAGCGGTCGACATCAATCTCATAGATCGCATCGCCTAAGCTGATTGCCTGGTTTGGGCATTCAGGTTCGCACATATCGCAATTGATGCATTTAGTGGTGATGAGCAGGGCCATAGCGGAAGTCCAATAACAGCAGAAAAGGCGCGGGTATTATACGCGCCTGATCTCATCAGACCAGCTTTTTCACCAACTCTTCGCTGTGGCGAATGTGGCTGGAGGCGCGTTCGGGATCGTTTTGTACCAGCGCCATAAACAGCAAATCGGTCAGCGCCAGCTGCGCGCTGGTCGACGAGATCGCCGCGCTACGCGTGCTTTGCTCTTCCGCCACGGTGTAGAGGCAAACCGTGGCGCATTGCTGCAGGGCATTCGGCGTAAAACCGGTAAAGGCCAGCACATCGGCACCAACTTGCGCCGCTTCCTGCGCCGCCAGATTGATTTCGCGGCGTTCGCCCGTATAGGAAATCGCCAGCAGCACATCGCCTGGCGCCATTGCTTGCACGCTGGCGAGCAAGGCGTGCATATCCTGTTCCGCCACCGCATTGATGCCGATCTTCATCAGCTTCCACGAAAAATCTTTCGCCACTAAACCGGATGCACCGATGCCGACTAGCAAAATACGATTAGCGTTTTTCAGCAGCTGTAAGGTTAGCAGCAGCTTCTCTTCGCTGTTGATATCCAGCGTGGCGCGGATCGCCGAGATCTTCTCGGTCAGCAACTTTTCGCCAACCACTTTCAGCGGATCGTCGCTGAGAATATGGTTATGCACGGTAATCGCATCGCGATCGGCCATCGACTCGCTCAGCGCCAGCTTTAGCGCCGGAAAGCCTTTATAGCCGAGCTTCTGGGCGAACTTCACCACGCTGGATTGGCTAACGCCCGATTCCTCGGCAAGTTTTTGTGAACTGAGATGCCGTGCACGATCCGGCTGCGACAGCAAAAAATCCGCCAGCCGACGCTCATTTAGCGCCAGTCGCGGGTAGAGCTGACGAATGCGCAGCAATGAACTCATGGTTCGATCCTTAATTCCTTTATCCGCAAACAGCGCGTAAACGCGAAGAATAAACTATTCAAATGGCATTGTAGTCATTGGAATTAAAAATAGCAGCTTTCGCCTCGAACGCCGAAGCTGGCTACACTGTAGTGCAGAAACCGCGAAGGATAGAGAAGGAGTGCTGTTTGACAAAGGGTACACAACGACGCGTGGTGTTTTTCGATCTCGATGGCACGCTACATCAGCAAGACATGTTTGGCACCTTTATGCGCTATCTGCTGCGACGTCAGCCGATCAATCTGCTGCTGGTGGTGCCGCTGTTGCCGGTGATCGGTCTCGGCATGCTGTTCAAAGGCCGTGCCGCACGCTGGCCGATGAGTTTGTTACTGTGGGCGATCACCTTCGGCCACAGCGAAAAACGTCTGCGCCAGCGTGAGGCGGAATTCGCCGAGTGGTTCCGCCAGCGTGTTACCGCGTTTCCGGTGGTGCAGCAGCGGCTTACCGACTATCTCAGCAGTAATGATGCCGATGTCTGGCTGATTACCGGTTCGCCGCAGTCGCTGGTGGAGCAAGTCTATTTCGACTCGGCCTTCTTACCGCGCGTGCAGCTGATCGCTAGCCAGATGAAACCGGGCCGTGGCGGACGTTTGCTGTCAATGCGCTGTCTCGGCCATGAAAAGGTGGCGCAGCTGGAGGAGAAAATCGGCACGCCGCTGCAACTGTATAGCGGCTACAGCGACAGCAAACAGGACAACCCGCTGCTGTTCTTCTGTCAGCACCGCTGGCGCGTCACGCCAAGCGGTGAGCTGCAACAGCTGGAATAACGCTTCGATTCCGGCAGCAGCATCGCTATAATGCGCCGCCTTAAATGTCCGCAGGAGTTGCCCGGTGAACCCACAAACTGATGAATATTGGATGCGTTATGCGCTGGAACTGGCGAAGCGCGCGTGGGAGCAGGGCGAAGTGCCGGTTGGTGCGGTGCTGGTGCAGGGCGACAAAGTGATTGGCGAAGGCTGGAATCGGCCGATTGGTCAGCACGATCCTACCGCACATGCCGAGATCATGGCGCTGCGCCAGGGCGGCAAAGTACTGGAAAACTATCGTCTGCTGGATACCACGCTGTACGTCACGCTGGAACCCTGCGTGATGTGCGCCGGTGCGATGGTGCACAGCCGCATCACGCGGCTGGTGTATGGCGCGAAAGATGAGAAAACCGGCGCGGCCGGTTCACTGCTGGATGTGATTGGTCATCCCGGCATGAATCATCAAATTCAGATTGATTGCGGCGTGCTGGCGGAAGAGTGTGCCGGGATGCTGAGTGACTTCTTCCGCATGCGTCGCGAGCAGAAGAAGGCGCTGCGTCAGGCGCAGCGCACCGGTTAATTCATCGCAATTTTCGGTTCGACCGCCGGGTAACCGGCGCCTAATTCCGCTTCCAGCGCAGACTGCTGCGCTAAACGCTTCTCCTGCTCCTGCAAATATCCCACCAAACTGATCTGATACTTACGGATGTTCTCAACGTAGTTATAGGCTTCGTGGCCGCGCGCATAGCCGTAAGTGGTTTGCGTGTAGTAGCGCTTCTGGCTGAGCATTGGCAGACGCAGCTTCACATCGGCCCAGCTGTCCGGATTGCCGCCCTGTTTTGCCGTCAGCTTGCGCACGTCCAGCATGTGCGCGTAGCCCATGTTATATGCCGCCAGCGCGAACCAGATACGTTCCTCTTCCGGAATGGTCTCCGGCACTTTCTCCATCATGCGCTTGAGATATTCGCTGCCGCCGCGAATGCTCTGTTCGGGATCGAGGCGATCGTCAACGTCGAGGCTATCGGCGGTATTGCGCGTCAACATCATCATGCCGCGCACGCCGGTTGGCGACGTAGCCTGCGGATTCCAGTGCGATTCCTGATAAGAGATCGCCGCCAGTAAACGCCAATCCATGCTGGCAGAATATTTCTCAAACAGCGGTTTGATATCCGGCAGCGTGTGATCAATGGCGCGCAGGAAGGTGCGGGTATCAACGTAGTCAAAGGTGCCAACGTGGCCGAGATACTTCTCTTCCAGCCGCGCCATGGTGCCTTCCTCGCCCATCTGGCTGTAGAAGTCGAGCATCGCAGCGCTCAGACTGTCGTCATCGTTACGCGGCAAGTACCAGGTTACCGGCTCTTCATCGGTCACATCAAACGCCACCGCCAGCTGCGGATGAATGCGCTGTAGCAGGCCGATGGTGACCGAATCGCCCACCGTATAATCGAGTTTGCCGTCGGCAACCGCTTCAAGCAGCGCTTTCTGGCCCTGATCGGTGGAGATAGCCCAGTCGAGATCGGGATAGCTGTCAGCTTTGGCGGAACGTAAAGTTGACAGATATGCCGAACCGGACTGCACAATCAGGCGGCCTTTGAGATCGCCCAGATTCTTCGGCCGGGGCTTATCAATGCGGTACACCAGCTGCTGCGACACCGAATAGTAGCTCGGGCCACTTTGGTAGTGTGCGAGGCGCTCGCTGTTGTAGATCAAGCCGGCAGCCAGCAAATCCGCTTTTCCGTCATCGAGGTCGTCAAACAGATCGCCGAGGTTAGGACGCACCTCAACTTCCAGTTTCACGCCCAGGTAATCGGCGAAGCGCTTCGCCAGCTCGTAGTCCATACCGGCTGGTGCATTGTTAATGGTGTAGTAAGTCAGCGGAGAGTTAACGGTACTGATGCGCAGCACTCCGCGTGATTTGATCTGTGATAGCGCGTCTGTTCCGCCCCCGTACCACGGGATGGAAGGCCACAATGCTAGCGCAAGCAGCACGGTGATCAGACCGATAAACAGATAGTTTATTTTTAGGCGTTTCAAATAGTTGTCTCGTAATGGCTCACAGGCCTCTGTCTTTTAAAGGCAGTATTTATGTTGTTTTAACTCCCAGAGCGAGGGGCATTTTGCGCAACAAAAAGGGGCAGGGCAACTTTTATAGCAAGAATTGTGCAAAATTCAGCCAAACGCCAGGTGCCAGAATTTATGCGCAAACGGTTTCGTAACCCGTGCTGTTTCTCTATAATACCGCCCGTTTTCCCCTGTTGCGCCCAATGAAGCGTCGCCCGGCACTTCAAAGACGAGAGATCTTTAATGATGGAAATTCTGCGTGGTTCGCCCGCTCTGTCGGCATTTCGTGTAAACAAACTGCTGACCCGCTTTCAGGACGCTCACCTTCCGGTGAGTGATATTTACGCCGAGTACGTCCATTTTGCCGATGTTAGTGCACCGCTCAGCGCGGATGAGCAAGCCCGCCTGCAACGCCTGCTGAAATACGGTCCTTCTCTCGCCGAACACGCGCCACAAGGGCGTCTGTTGCTGGTAACGCCGCGTCCCGGCACCATCTCTCCATGGTCATCGAAAGCCACTGACATCGCTCACAACTGCGATTTGCCACAAGTATTGCGTCTCGAGCGCGGTATGGCCTTCTATGTGCAGGCGCCTGAGCTGACGGAAGCACAATGGCAGCAGCTGGCGAGCCTGCTGCATGACCGCATGATGGAAACGGTGTTCGCTGACCTCAACGATGCGCAGCAGCTGTTTGCTCATCATCAGCCGCAGCCGCTGAAGAGCGTTGACGTGCTGGGCGCCGGTCGCAGCGCGCTGGAGCAAGCCAACACCACGCTGGGCCTGGCGCTGGCCGATGATGAGATCGATTACCTGCTTGATGCCTTTACTAAGCTGGGCCGCAATCCGAACGACATCGAGCTCTACATGTTTGCGCAGGCAAACTCCGAGCACTGTCGTCACAAGATCTTCAACGCCGACTGGATTATCGACGGCGAAAAACAGCCGAAGTCGCTGTTTAAAATGATCAAAAACACCTTTGAACATAATCCAGAGCACGTGCTGTCTGCTTATAAAGACAACGCTGCAGTAATGGAAGGTTCTGAAGTTGGCCGCTTCTACGCCGATGCGCAGAAGGGCGAATACGAATTCCATCAGGAAGATGCGCATATCCTGATGAAGGTCGAAACTCATAACCACCCAACCGCCATTTCACCGTGGCCGGGTGCCGCGACCGGTTCTGGTGGCGAGATTCGTGACGAAGGCGCAACCGGACGTGGCGCGAAGCCAAAAGCCGGTCTGGTCGGTTTCTCGGTATCGAACCTGCGTATTCCAGGCTTTGAACAGCCGTGGGAAGAGGATTTCGGTAAGCCGGATCGCATTGTCACCGCGCTGGATATCATGACCGAAGGCCCATTGGGCGGCGCGGCGTTCAATAACGAATTTGGTCGTCCTGCCCTGAACGGCTACTTCCGTACCTATGAAGAGCGCGTCAACAGCCACAATGGCGTTGAGCTGCGCGGCTACCACAAGCCAATCATGCTGGCGGGCGGCATCGGTAACATCCGTGCCGATCACGTGCAGAAAGGCGAAATCGTGGTGGGCGCCAAACTGATCGTGCTGGGTGGACCGGCGATGAACATCGGTTTGGGCGGCGGCGCGGCATCTTCGATGGCATCTGGCCAATCGGATGCCGATCTCGACTTTGCGTCAGTACAGCGCGACAACCCAGAAATGGAACGTCGTTGCCAGGAAGTGATCGACCGCTGCTGGCAGCTGGGCGAAGCCAACCCGATTCTGTTTATCCATGACGTCGGCGCGGGCGGTCTGTCGAACGCCATGCCTGAACTGGTGAGCGACGGTAATCGTGGCGGTAACTTCAACCTGCGCGACATCCTCAGCGATGAGCCAGGCATGAGCCCGCTGGAAGTGTGGTGTAACGAGTCGCAGGAACGTTATGTGCTGGCGGTTGCCCCTGCACAACTGGCGCTGTTTGACGAGCTGTGTAAGCGTGAACGCGCGCCTTATGCCGTTATCGGTGAAGCCACCGAAGAGCTGCATCTGAACCTCGCCGACAGCCATTTCGACAACAAGCCAATCGACATGCCGCTCGACGTGCTGCTGGGCAAAACGCCGAAGATGACGCGTGATGTTGCGAGCCAGCAGGCTAAAGGTGATGCGCTGCAGCGTGACGGCATTAGCGTGGCGGATGCGGTAAATCGCGTGCTGCACTTGCCGACCGTGGCAGAAAAAACCTTCCTGATCACCATCGGTGACCGTAGCGTAACCGGCATGGTCGCGCGCGATCAGATGGTGGGGCCGTGGCAGATTCCGGTTGCGAACTGCGCCGTCACCACCGCCAGCCTCGATAGCTATCACGGTGAAGCCTTCTCCCTCGGCGAGCGCGCGCCAGTGGCGTTGCTCGACTTCGCCGCTTCAGGTCGTCTGGCCGTCGGTGAAGCGCTGACCAACATCGCAGCAACCTCAATTGGTTCGCTGCAACGCGTTAAGCTGTCCGCAAACTGGATGGCCGCTGCTGGTCACCCGGGCGAAGACGCCGGCTTGTACGCTGCGGTGAAAGCGGTCGGCGAAGAGCTGTGTCCGGCGCTGGGTATCACCATTCCGGTAGGCAAAGACTCGATGTCGATGAAAACCCGCTGGCAGAATGGCAACGAACAGCGCGAAATGACCTCGCCGCTGTCGCTGGTAATCACCGCCTTTGCGCGCGTTGAAGATGTGCGTCGCACCGTGACGCCACAGCTGCAAGCGGATCAAGACAACCTGCTGTTGCTGGTGGATCTCGGCAACGGCGCGAACACGCTTGGCGCGACCGCGCTGTCGCAGGTTTATCGTCAGCTGGGCGACAAGCCTGCCGACGTGCGCGACGCCACGCAGCTGGCGGGCTTCTTCAACGCCATTCAGGCGCTGGTGGCTGAGCAGAAACTGCTGGCTTACCACGACCGTTCTGACGGCGGCCTGTTGGTCACGCTGGCGGAGATGGCCTTCACCGGTCACTGCGGTATCGAAGCCGATATCGCCGCGCTGGGCAGCGATGCGTTAGCCGCCTTGTTCACCGAAGAGCTGGGCGCAGTGTTGCAGATCAATGCAGCGGATCGTGCAGCAGTCGAGAAGGTGTTTGCTGAGCATGGCCTGAGCGCTAACCTGCATGTGATTGGCAAAGCGTTGCCGGGCGATCGCTTCGTAATCCGTTCTGGCGACAGCGCGGTGTACAGCGAAAGCCGTACCACGCTGCGTACCTGGTGGGCAGAAACCACCTGGCAGATGCAGCGTCTGCGTGACAACCCAGCCTGCGCCGATCAGGAGCATGAAGCGAAGAAAGACGATAACGACCCAGGTCTGAACGTTCATCTGACCTTCAAGCCAGAAGAAGATGTTGCGGCACCGATGATTGCGACGGGCACACGTCCGCGTGTGGCAGTGCTGCGTGAGCAGGGCGTTAACTCACACGTGGAAATGGCTGCCGCCTTCCATCGTGCAGGCTTTACTGCGGTTGATGTGCACATGAGCGATCTGCTGGCTGGTCGTCGCGGTCTGGAAGAGTTCCAGGCGCTGGTCGCCTGCGGCGGCTTCTCATACGGTGATGTGCTGGGCGCGGGCGAAGGCTGGGCGAAATCTATTCTGTTCAATGGCCGCGTGCGTGATGAGTTCGAGAACTTCTTCCATCGCCCACAAACGCTGGCACTTGGCGTGTGTAACGGTTGCCAGATGATCTCGAACCTGCGTGAACTGATTCCAGGAAGCGAGCTGTGGCCACGCTTTGTGCGCAACCAGTCCGAGCGTTTTGAAGCGCGTTTCAGCCTAGTTGAAGTGGCGGCGAGTCCATCGCTGCTGCTGGATGGCATGGTCGGATCGCATATGCCAATCGCGGTATCGCACGGTGAAGGTTTTGTTGAAGTGCGTGACGGCGCGCATCTGGCACAGTTGGAGAGCAAAGGTTTAGTGGCGCTGCGCTTCGTCGATAACTTCGGTAAAGTGACAGAAAGCTATCCGGCTAACCCGAACGGCTCACCAAACGGCATCACTGCGGTAACCAACGAAAGCGGTCGCGTGACCATCATGATGCCGCACCCAGAGCGTGTGTTCCGTACCGTGAGCAACTCCTGGCATCCGGCGGAGTGGGGCGAAGACAGCCCGTGGATGCGTATCTTCCGCAACGCGCGCAAGCAGTTGGGATAAGCAAAAAAAAGGCCGCTAAACAGCGGCCTTTTTTATTGAACTGCGCGTTTTGTAGGGTCGCCATTCATGGCGACCTTGCTGAAATCCGCATGATTCTGAGACTGTCGGAAAACAACGACAATCCCGCCTTTATGTTGTCGCCAAAAGGTGACACTTAACTTATTGATTTACATGGCGAGTAAATTGGCGCACTAAACCCGTTGCTAATTAGCGACACTTTTCACTGACCGTCCGGTCCGCTTTTCGCCCGGAACCCGCTTTTTGTCTGGCATTCCTCTGATAATAAACGCTATTTATTTATTGGCACGATACTTGCTATACTCCTTACGTGGCTCATTCACCCGTTTATGATTGCCCCGCTTTAGCGGCTGAGCTCATAAAAACCGAATGACGCACCAAACGGAGCCTGTCGTCCACCTCACCGATAATCGTTTGCTTTGCATCGTTATCAAACATCGGACGCAACGTTGAGTTAGGCTCCACCTAATTTGCAAGCGATGCTGCGGCGTCGCTCCCACGGCAGGCCAAAAGGCCTGCCGTTTTCATTTCTGACCTTTCTTCCCTTTTGATACTTCGTTAGCATGCCTGCAGCTCACATTTAAGGAAGCGCGGTTGTGATGAAATGGCGTCTGTTTCCCCGATCCCTGCGGCAGTTGGTGTTAATGGCTTTCCTGCTGGTTCTGCTGCCGTTGCTAGTTCTGGCGTGGCAAGCGTGGGAAAGTCTTTCGGCATTAAGCAACCAGGCAGCCGATACCAACCGCAACACCTTTACCGATGTGCGTCGCAGCGAAGCGATGGCGCGAACCGCGCTGGAGCTGGAGCGCAGCTATCGTCAATATTGTGTGCTCGGCGATGCCTCGCTGGCGAAGCTGTATCAAACGCAATGGACGCGCTACGGCCAAATGCTCAGCAGCCACGCCGCCAGTTTGCCCAATCTGCCCTCTTTTAAAGTGCTGCAAACCACCTTGCCGCAGCTGCAGCAGTTGCAGTGCGACAACGGCAATCCTGAGGCACAAGCCGCCAGCGCGCTGGAGCGCTTTTCAGATAACAATACGCAAATGGTGCAGGCAACGCGCGAAGTGGTGTTTTCACGCGGCTTACAGCTGCAGCGTGAAATCGCCGATCGCGGCCAGTTTTTTGGCTGGCAGGCGCTGATTCTGTTCCTGATCAGCCTGGTGCTGGTTTTGCTGTTTACGGGGATGATCATCGGTCCGGTGAAACGGGTCGAACGTATGATCAATCGCCTGGGCGAAGGTAAAGCGCTGGGTGATAACGGCAGCTTCCGGGGGCCGCGTGAGATCCGGTCGCTGGGCCAGCGCATCGTCTGGCTGAGTGAGCGTTTAAGCTGGCTGGAAGAGCAGCGCCACGAATTTTTGCGTCACCTGTCGCACGAGCTTAAGACGCCGCTCGCCAGCCTGCGTGAAGGCACTGAACTGCTGGCCGATCAGGTCGCCGGTCCATTGAATGCCGAGCAGCAGGAAGTGGTGGCGATTCTCGATACCAGCAGCCGCCATTTACAGCGGCTGATCGAGCAGCTGCTCGATTACAACCGCAAGTTGGCCGATGGCCCAATGGCGCTTAAACCCGTGGCGCTAAATGAAATCATTGATTCAGTAGTAAAAGTGCACTCGTTGCCCGCCAATGCGCGTGAAATGACCACCCATGTTGATCTGCAGGTGCATCATTGTCTGGCGGAAGCGACGCTGCTGCAGCGAGTGATTGATAACCTCTATTCGAACGCCGTGAACTACGGCAGCGAATCCGGTAACATCTGGCTGCAGAGCCAGCAGAAGGGCAACCAGGTGTGGATTGAGGTAGCAAACACCGGCACACCGATTCCGGCTGAAGAGCAGGCGATGATTTTTGAGCCCTTTTATCAGGGCAGCCAACAGCGTAAAGGGCCGGTTAAAGGCAGCGGGCTGGGTTTGAGCATCGCCAAAGATTGTCTGCGCAGGATGCACGGCGATCTGCAGTTGGTAACGCGCAAGGATGCGGATGTCTGTTTTCGTATCATTCTGACGACCAGCGCCGGGAATGCCTGATTAATGAAATTAACCCTATTTAAACTTGTGGCCAGTGCAGTGCTGGTTTTGGGCCTCAGCGCCTGCCAGGCACCGTCACAAGATCGTACGCAGCATAATGGCGTCAGCGTGCCAGAACCGGACGTGCGCTTGCCGGATTATCTGGCGACCGATTGCCAAAACGTCTGGCAAATCGAAACGCCAGCCTCCGCCGGCAATCCGCTCTATTGGCAGCGCGCCATGGATTGCGCCGAGCGCTTATCGCCGGCCGAAGCGCGGGCTGAAGCACGTCGTTGGCCGGTGCAAGGCTGGGCGCGCGCCTTCAAGCAGGGCATCTTACTCGCTAACGGTAACGTCACGCCGGTTGAGCGCCGTGATTTTGTCACGACCTTAGACGGTTACAGCGCGGCGTATCCGGCGTCGGTGCGTCCGCTGCTGCAACTATGGCGCAGCAATCAGGCGGCGCAACTGGAGCTGAGCGAAGCGCGTGGACGCTACGCCGCTTTACAGCAGAGTAATGACGCCGAGATGGATATCCTGCGCCAGCAGCAAACCAAAATGCGTCAGTCGCTGGCCGATACCCAACGCAAGTTAGAGCGTTTAACCGATATTGAACGCCAGCTGTCGTCGCGCAAAGCGCCCGACAGCAGCGACACATCGCACGGCGGCAGCGATGTGCAAAGTGAGGATCAGTAACCATGAAACAAGCCGCACGTTTATTGCTGGTGGATGACGATCCGGGCTTATTGAAACTGCTCGGCATGCGCCTGAGCAGTGAAGGCTATCAGGTTGCGACAGCCGCCAGCGGGCCGGAAGCCCTGCGCCATCTGCAGAAAGAGAAAGTCGATCTGGTGATTAGCGACCTGCGCATGGATGAAATGGATGGTCTGGCGCTGTTCGGCGAAGTGCAGAAACGTCATGCGGGCTTGCCGGTGATCATTCTCACCGCGCACGGATCGATCCCGGAAGCGGTATCCGCCACGCAACAAGGCGTGTTCAGTTTTCTGACCAAACCGGTTGATCGTGACGCCTTGTACAAAGCGATAGATGAAGCGCTGGCCCAGCGCGCGCCGATCAGCGATGACGGCTGGCGTGAAGCGATTGTGACGCGCAATCCGCAGATGCTGCGTTTGCTGGACCAGTCGCACATGGTGGCGCAATCTGACGTCAGCGTGTTGATCAATGGGCAAAGTGGCACCGGTAAAGAGGTACTGGCGCAGGCAATTCACGCCGCCAGCCCGCGCGCCACTAAGCCGTTCATCGCCATCAACTGCGGTGCGCTGCCGGAACAGCTTTTAGAGTCCGAGCTGTTTGGCCACGCTAAAGGCGCCTTTACCGGCGCGGTTAGCGCACGTGAAGGCCTGTTCCAGGCGGCCGAGGGCGGCACGCTGTTTCTCGATGAGATTGGCGACATGCCGCAGGCGCTGCAGGTGAAACTGCTGCGTGTGCTGCAGGAGCGCAAAGTGCGGCCGTTAGGCAGCAACCGCGATTTGGATATCAACGTGCGGATTATTTCCGCGACGCACCGCGACTTGCCCAAAGCGATGGAGAAGAAGAGTTTCCGCGAAGATCTCTACTATCGCCTAAACGTGGTGAACCTGAAGATTCCCGCGCTGCACGAGCGCGCTGAAGATATTCCGCTGCTGGCAAATCATCTGCTACGCCAGTCGGCCGATCGCCATAAACCTTTTGTGCGTAGCTTCTCGGTGGATGCAATGAAGCGGTTGGTCAGCGCGGCATGGCCGGGCAATGTGCGCCAACTGGTCAACGTGATTGAGCAGTGCGTCGCCTTGAGTACCGCGCCGGTGATCGGTGATGCTTTGGTTGAACAGGCGCTGGCGGGCGAAAATACCGCGTTGCCCACTTTCGTCGAAGCGCGTAATCAGTTTGAGCTCAACTATTTGCGTAAATTGCTACAGATGACCAAAGGAAATGTCACCAACGCTGCGCGTCTGGCTGGACGTAACCGCACTGAATTCTATAAGCTGCTGTCGCGCCATGAATTGGACGCCAGCGAATTTAAAGAGTAGCTTGCTGCGGCGGCGGCAGGAACACGTATACTATATTTATCCGTCCATCATGGAGGGAGTTAAAAAGGATCTGTCATGAAAAAGATCGATGCAATTATCAAACCATTCAAACTCGATGATGTACGTGAAGCGTTAGCTGAAGTGGGCATCACCGGGATGACGGTCAGTGAAGTGAAAGGCTTTGGTCGTCAGAAAGGTCACACTGAGCTGTATCGCGGCGCTGAGTACATGGTTGATTTTCTGCCAAAAGTGAAAATCGAAATGGTGGTAGGTGACGATATCGTCGATACCTGCGTAGAAACCATTATGAAAACCGCGCAGACCGGCAAAATCGGTGACGGCAAAATCTTTGTCTTTGACGTGGCGCGCGTGGTGCGTATCCGTACCGGTGAAGAGGACGAAGAGGCGATTTAAGCCCCTTCGCGCATTGCCTGAAAAGCCTGCCTTGTGCAGGCTTTTTTGTTTTACAGCACTTTGTGCGGACCAAACACTTCGTAGTGGATGCGATCGGCATTGATGCCGGCGTCAACCAGTTGACGCGCGACAAACTGCATAAACGGCAGTGGACCACAGATCCAGAACTGACGATCGGCCTGGTTGAGCGCGGCGGATACGCTTGCTAAATCCATCAAGCCTTGCGCGTCGTAACGTCCGGCATCGGCACCTTCCGGCTGACGATACCAAACGTGGCTGGTGAAGTTTGGCAGGCGTGCGCCAAGGGATTTCACCTCCTCAGCAAATGCATGCTGCGAACCGGCTTCTGCGGCGTGCAGCCAGTTAACCGCCGCCGCATGTTGCTGCTGCGCCAGGTTAGCCAGCATCGCCAGCATGGGGGTTTGGCCGACGCCAGCCGAGATCAGCGTAATCGGCGTGGCTGCTTCAGCCTGCAGGAAGAAATCACCGGCTGGCGCAGCACACTGCACGATATCGCCCACCTGCGCGTTATCGTGCAGCCAGCCCGACACGCTGCCCAGCGCTTCGCGTTTAACCGCGATGCGATAAAACTGCCCATTGGGCTGGTGCGTCAGCGAATACTGGCGATGCTGGATATTTTCAAAACCTGCCGGTTGTAAGCTGATCGCCAGATACTGTCCCGGCAGGAAGGTTGCCACCGGCTGACCGTCGTTTGGCACCAGTTCAAAACTCTTGATTACCGAACTTTCCTGATTGATGGCGCGAATACGGAAATCACGCGCTCCGCGCCAGCCGCCGGTTTTCTCTTCGGAGGCTGAATAGATGGCTTCTTCACGCTGGATAAACACATCGGCCAGCACACCATACGCTTTGCCCCACGCGGTCAACACCTCTTCACCCGGATGCAGCAGCTCATCAATCGTCGCCAGCAGATTTTCACCGACAATGGCGTACTGCTCAGGCTGAATGTTCAGGCTGGCATGCTTCTGCGCAATTTTCTCCACTGCCGGCAACAGCACGGCCAAATTTTCCAGGTTGCTGCCATACGCCACAATGGCGTTGAACAATGCTTCCCGCTGATTGCCGCTGCGCTGATTGTTCATGTTGAACACGTTTTTCAGTTCAGGATGTTGCGTCAGTAAACGCTGGTAGAAATGGCCGGTAAGTTGCGGACCGATCTGGGCAATGGCGGGCAAGGTCGATTTGATAGTGGCGATGGTTTGCGCGTCGAGCATGGTGAAATCCTCAAGGTGAATTTAAACATGTATTTTAAATGCATCTTATGAGTAATCGCAGCGCCTGTAAATCCCCTGTTGTGATTAAGGGTTAAGCAAAAGAGGTGCGAGCTGGCCCGCAAAGCTGAAATTCTTTCGCGATGAAAGTGAGCAAATTTCGTGATTTTCCGGTTTGCAAAAAAGCGTAAAAAACCCGTTCCAGCGCCATGCCAATCGTTTGCGCAAAAAGAGGGGATTGACGCTACCGTCACCTGTCAAAACCGTTTACACTGTTCGCCTTCGCCCCCTAGCCGGGGCCTAAACTGCCGTTAAAAAGTTAGCTGAGTCAGGAGAGTCCGGATGTTAAAGCGTGATATGAACATTGCCGATTATGATGCCGCGTTGTGGCAGGCTATGGAGCAAGAGAAAGTGCGTCAGGAAGAGCACATTGAACTGATTGCTTCTGAAAACTACACCAGCCCACGCGTAATGCAGGCCCAAGGTTCACAGCTCACCAACAAATATGCCGAAGGCTATCCGGGCAAACGTTATTACGGCGGATGTGAATATGTCGATATCGTTGAGCAGCTGGCGATCGATCGCGCTAAAGAGCTGTTCGGCGCAGATTTCGCTAACGTGCAGCCGCACTCGGGTTCTCAGGCCAACTTCGCGGTATATACTGCGCTGCTGCAGCCGGGCGACACCATTCTGGGTATGAACCTGGCGCACGGTGGTCACCTGACGCACGGTTCTCCGGTGAATCTGTCTGGTAAGCTGTACAACGTTATCCCTTACGGCATCGATGAAACCGGCAAAATCAACTACGAAGAGCTGGCTGAACTGGCGCAAACCCACAAGCCAAAAATGATCGTCGGCGGCTTCTCTGCTTATTCTGGCGTGTGCGACTGGGCCAAAATGCGTGAAATCGCAGACAGCGTCGGCGCGTACCTGTTCGTTGATATGGCACACGTTGCGGGCCTGATCGCCGCAGACGTTTATCCGAACCCGGTTCCTCATGCACATATCGTGACCTCAACCACCCATAAAACCCTGGCGGGTCCGCGCGGCGGCCTGATCCTGGCGAAAAACGGTGACGAAGATCTGTATAAAAAACTGAACTCCGCGGTGTTCCCGGGTGGTCAGGGCGGTCCTCTGATGCATGTGATTGCTGGTAAAGCGGTGGCGTTCAAAGAAGCGATGGAGCCAGAGTTTAAAACCTATCAGCAGCAGGTTGCTAAGAATGCGAAAGCGATGGTGGAAGTTCTGCTGGAGCGCGGTTACAACATCGTTTCCGGTTGCACTCACAACCACTTGTTCCTGATCGATCTGGTCAGCAAAAACCTGACCGGTAAAGAAGCCGATGCCGCTCTGGGCCGCGCCAACATTACCGTGAACAAAAACAGCGTACCTAACGATCCGAAAAGCCCGTTTGTGACCTCTGGCGTGCGTATCGGTACTCCAGCGGTGACGCGTCGTGGCTTCAAAGAACCTGACGTTCGCGAGCTGGCTGGCTGGATCGCTGACGTGCTGGACAACATCAACGACGAAGCGACCATCGAACGTACCAAACAGAAAGTGCTGGAAATCTGCAGCCGTCTGCCGGTGTACGCGTAAGCTTTACGCTGGTCGATGCAGTTCCAAAAAGGATGGCGCAAGCCATCCTTTTTTTTATTGCCGTCGCGGCAGCGCTCTGACAAAGTAGCGGCCACTCGTGCTGCTCAGCAGCATTTTTGCTGGAGGGAATATGGCAATCGGCTCCGCCAAATGGCTCGGTTTGGGCTACTTCACTTACTTCTTCTGTTACGGCATTTACCTACCTTTCTGGAGCGTCTGGCTAAAAGGCACCGGACTCGATGCGGAAAAAATCGGCCTGCTGCTGGGTTGTGGCATGGTGGCGCGTTTTGTCGGCAGTTTGCTGATTGCCTCGCAGGTAAAAAATCCCTCACAGCTGATCACCGCGCTGCGCCTGCTGGCGCTAATGACCTGCCTGGTCGCCACCGGTTATTGGCTGGGGCAACAGTGGATGTGGCTGCTGTTCGTGATGATCGGCTTTAATCTGTTTTTCTCACCACTGGTGCCGTTAAGTGATGCGCTGGCTGCCACCTGGACGCAGCAAATCGGTCTGACTTATGGTCCGGTTCGTTTGTGGGGGTCGCTGGCGTTTGTCATCAGTTCTGCCTTAACCGGTATGCTAGTTACTGCGTTCTCGTCTCAGGCGATTCTGGTACTGCTGTCACTGGGCGCGATCAGCATGTTGGGTGGGATGATGTTAACGCCTGCGACGAAGCCGCAGGGCAGTGAACGTCAGACATCCACCGATGGTGGCTGGCAGGCATGGCGTGATTTGCTGCGCGAAAATGCGGTGTGGCGCTTTATGTTATGCGTGACATTGTTGCAGGGCGCACATGCGGCTTACTACAGCTTCAGCGCGATTTGGTGGCAGGAGAGCGGTTATGCTGCATCGATTATCGGCTATTTATGGTCGCTGGGCGTAGTGGCTGAAATCATCATCTTTGCCCTTAGCAGCCGACTGTTCCGCCGCTGGAGCGCACGCGATTTGCTGCTGTTATCAGGCGTGTGCGCCATCATCCGCTGGACGATGCTCGGCTCCAGCACCGCCTTACCGTTGCTGATCGTGGCGCAGACTCTGCACTGCGGCAGCTTTACCGTCTGCCATTTAGCGGCGATGCGATTTATTGCCGCGCGCAAAGGTGCGGAAGTGATTCGTCTGCAATCGCTCTACTCGGCGCTGGCCATGGGCGGCGGAATTGCGGTGATGACCATGATTTGTGGTGTGCTGTTTGCTCATCTGCAAGGACATCTGTTCTGGGTGATGGCGTTAGTGGCGCTGCCGGCGCTGTTCCTGCGTCCACGCGCCGCTTAACTCTCCAGCAACTGGCGAATGCGCTGCTGCTGATGGCTACTCAGCGGCAGCTCAGCCTGAATCAGCGGCGGTGAAAACAGCGGCAACGAAATGGCATACGGCGTGATCACCAGCGCGATATCGCGCGGCGCGCCTTCACGCTGAAAATGCACAACGTCCTGATAGCTGATGTTAATCGGTAGCAGCGTCATTTCCCGTAGCTGCTGCTCCAGCAACTGCTCCAGCGCGGCATCCGCGCCTGTCAGCAGCAGCACCTGCTTTTCCTGCAATGCACTCTCCTGCATCAGCCAGGCACCAAACAATACCGCCACCAAACTCACCTCTTCAGCACTAAAGCGCGTGGCAAAATTACGGCTGAAATGCTCAAGTGCGCGTTCCGTGGTGCGCAGCAGGCGTGGATAGAGCCGTGCAACATCCAGCGCCACGCTGTTATCAATGCCGATGGCGAAATGACTGCGATCCAGCGCCTGCGCCAGATGCGTAAAGAGTTGCTGAGTAAGTTCGGAGCGATTTTTGAAGGTGGTTTGTGCCAGTTGCTCAAAGCGCGTAATCAGCGCTTCCACTGACTGCATCAGCTTTACCGCTTGTGGATGTTCCAGTTGCGTAGCGGTTGGCGCGTGAATCAAGCTAAACAACAACGTCCAGAAGTCGGTTTCGCTCACATCCGGCGCTATGTGGCAGCGTTTCTGCCAGTGATGAATCACGTCGTCGGCGGCAGCACGTTCGGCTTTTTCCGCCAGCCATGCGCGTTGCCCGTCATTGAACAGCGCGTTTTGTCGCTGACACAGCGAATACTTCATGAAGATTTGCAGAAACAGGCGGTCGCGTGCACTGAAGTCGCGCGCCAGGCGCAGGCTGCAGTGCTGAATCAGCGCCTGCAGGTTGGTTTCATCCCACAGCGCTTTCTCGATTTTCAGTACTTTCAGGCGCTGACGCAGCACTGGGGCAAAATGCTCGCAGACAAAATCCTGCGACAAACGCAGCGCGCGTCGCAGCCAGTGGATCAGGCACAGCCGCCTGTCCAGTTCCGTCCCATGAATGCGGAAGCTGCCATCGACCATCTGGTGTAACTCCAGTTGATGGTAACGCTGTATCTCCTCTCCCACATCCGCGATATCCTGTCGGGCGACAACAGGCGCCACGCCATTTAACTGGCAGAGCTTTTCAAGCGTCAACGCGGGAGCGGGCAGAAATAGCAGCAGTAACAGATGACAACGACGCTGGGAGCGGCTGAAGAGTGGTGCAGAGGAAGGTGCAGAACTCATCAATGGTTTATCCGCAGGTCACTTTTGAGCTAAGAATAGCTAACTCCACGCGGTAACCTTGCACTTTGTCGTGACTTTTGTTCAGAGCTTTAGGGCGGGTCACAATTTTTCTGGACCACTCTACACTTCACTTTAAAATTGTTACTTTATAACACATGAAAATTGCACTCATTACGTTTACGCTGTTGTTCAGCACCGCAGCCTGGTCACATCCGCACAGCTTTATTGACATGAAAACCGAGTTCATCAGTGACAACCAACATCTTAGCGGCATGAAAATGGTGTGGACCATGGATGAGATTACCTCCGCCGATCTGCTGTACGACGCAGGTAAGGCCAAACCTGGCGATGTGGTATGGAAAAAGCTGGCGGCGCAGGTGATGGCCAACGTGCTCGGTCAGCACTATTTCACTGAAGTGTGGCAGGACAAGAATCGGGTCAAGTTCCTCAATCTGCCGAAAGAGTACAACTTATCGCGTAACGGCAACAAAGCGGTGCTGGAGTTCATCGTGCCGTTTGGCGAGCCACAGTTATTAAGTGCGAAGCAGTATCGCATTCAGACCTTTGATCCCAGTTATTTCGTTGATATGTATTACGATAATCCACAGGCATTAACCATGGACGACACCGTTAAATCCCATTGCCAAATCGATCTGCACTCGCCGAAACCGGATGACTCGCTGAAACAATATGCGCTGTCGCTGGATAAAGCCGATGCGCCGCCGGAGGATATGGACCTTGGCCAGCAATTCGCCCAAACGGTAACGCTGACATGTCACTGATTTCACTGCCTTCCCGCTCACGTCGGTTATGGCTGCTGTGGCTGATGGCGGCGTTATTACTGCTAGCGGGCGTGCTGCTGTGGCAGCACTGGTCGCAGATTTTGCTGCAAAGCGTGCTGTGGCAAAAAGTTCTGAATCGTGAGATGACGCAGCTGTTGCAGCAGGTTGCTGAACAACCGCAGCAGGCGGGCGTGACGCTGATGCTGTTCAGCCTTGCATATGGCGTGTTGCATGCGCTGGGTCCGGGACACGGCAAAGTGGTGATCACCACCTTCCTCGCCACTCATCCGGCAAAGTTGAAAACCAGCATGAAACTGACGCTATTGGCGGCATTGCTGCAGGGCGGCGTGGCGATTGGTTTGGTGACGCTGATGCTGGTGGTGCTGCAAACCTCGTCGCGCCAGATGCATCTCGGCAGTTACTGGCTGGAGAAGGGCAGTTATCTGCTCGTTGTCGCGCTGGGGGTTTGGGTCGGTTGGCGTGCATTACGATCGCTGCGCCAGCAATTGCGCCCTCAGCCAAAGCTGCAGATCCACTCTATTCGTCCTACACATCAGCATGATGAACACTGCGGCTGCGGTCATGCACATCTGCCCAGCGCTGCGCAAATGGATCAGGCGGTTAGCGCTAAAACGCAGGCGCTGGTGGTGTTTTCCATGGGGCTGCGGCCCTGTTCCGGTGCCATCATGATGCTGCTGTTTGCCAAAGTGATCGGCGTTTATGCGTGGGGCGTTGCCTCTGCCGTGGCGATGGCGGTGGGTACAGCGTTGACGGTTTCGGCGCTCGGCTTGTTAGTGCAGCGTTCCCGTGTGCTGGCGCAACGTTTAGGACAGGCTGGCGGCAGCCATCCTGCGGCCAGGCTGCTGGTTCCGCTGCTCGCCTTATTGGGCAGCGTGCTGTTAATCGTTGCGGGCGTTGCATTATGGCAAAGTGCTTCACCGGGCATTGGCGGCGGAATTCGTCCTTTTTGAAATTAGGATGTTTGGGTAGTGTAAATAACTCACTTCTGCAAGTGTTCCCCCTTCAATAGTTAATTAAATATCTCCTCCTGGTGTGCTGGTGAAAATAGATTTCTCTGTCTAAGATAAATTACACCAGTCAATGCTCTGGTGAATTGAGAAATTATAATATTTCAGAAAAACATTCTGCGAGGAGAAAACGATGCCTGAAACTCGGATTAATAATGGCAGCGTGGATACGGTGCATGAAGTGCATGGCGGCCTACCATTAAAGCGTATTTCCTGGAGCGCAGTATTTGCCGGCGTTATCGCTGCGCTAATCATTCATCTTTTATTGGGGATATTAGGTACCGCGATCGGTGCAACATCCATCGATCCACAACAGGAACAAAATCCGCTGCAGCATCTGGGAACCGGTGCATTAATCTGGACGGGCGTGAGTATGCTGATTGCCATGGCCGTCGGTAGCTATGTGGCGGGACGTTTGGCACAGCGCGAAGGGGCGATGCACGGATTATTAATGTTTGGTGTCAGTACCATTTTGACATTATGGCTTGCCATTACCCTTGCGACTGGCGTTATTGGCGGTGCCTTTAATATTTTAGGTGCTGGCGTAAATGCCGTGGGCAATGGAATTTCCGCAGCTGCGCCATCACTGACCAATATGGCAAAAGAGAAGCTGCAGGAAAGTAATATCAATTTAGATGATTTAAAAAACGAATTACAAACCACGCTGCGTCAAACGGGTAAGTCAGAATTACAACCTGAGAATCTGCAAAAGGATGTAAATAACGAAGCCAATAATGCGCAAAATCAAGCGGAACAAACTGCACAAAATCCACAGAATGCTGATAATGATCTGGCTAATTGGTTGAAAGGCGTTATGAATCGTCATTCTGATACATTGCAGGCTGCCGATCGTGATGCGCTGAAAAATATTATTAAAGCGCGTACCGGTAAAAGCGATCAGGAAGTTGAGCAGATTGTGACGCAGACTGAGGAGAGCTACAAAAAAGCCGTACAGCAATATCAGCAATTGAAACAGCAAGCGGAGCAGAAAGCGCGTGAAGTGGCTGAGCAAGCCGCTGCCGCGACGGCAAAAGCAAGCTGGTTCACCTTCTTTATGCTGGTGATTGAAGCGGTACTGGCGGCCTTGATGGGACGCGTGGGGCGTAAGACGCAGCCGCGTCAGGTATTTAGTCACGAACGTCGGTAATAAAAAAGGCGGCTGATTCAGCCGCCTTTTCTCACTTAGCGCTTCAGCGCTTCACTCAATTCTTCTCGCATCGATGCCAGCATCGCTTTCACTACGCGTGGGTTACCCGCAACGATGTTACCTGACATCACGTAACCGTGGTTGCCGGTAAAGTCAGTCACCAGGCCGCCCGCTTCACGCACCAGCAGTTCGCCCGCGGCAAAATCCCACGGCTTCAGGCCAATTTCGAAGAAACCATCAACGCGACCCGCAGCGGTGTAAGCCAGATCCAGCGCCGCTGAACCGGTGCGACGGAAATCGGCACACTGAGTAAACAGTTTGCCAACGATGTTGATGTAAGGCGTTGCGTGCTGCTTCAACTTGAACGGGAAGCCGGTAGCCAGAATGGTGCCATCCAGATCGCGAGCCGTGCTGCCGCGCAGGCGATAGCCGTTCAGCTGGGCGCCCTGACCGCGTACGGCGGTGAAGAGTTCGTTACGCATTGGATCGTAAACCACAGCGACTTCGGTGCGGCCTTTAATGCGCACAGCGATAGATACTGAGAAGTGTGGAAGACGCTTGATGAAGTTGGTGGTGCCATCCAGCGGATCGATTACCCATTGAATGTCCTGATCTTCGCCCGCCAGTTCACCGCTTTCTTCGGTGATGATGGTGTGTTTCGGGTACGATTTACGAATTACTTCGATAATCAGACGTTCTGCGTCACGGTCAACATTGGTAACGAAGTCGTTGCTGCCTTTCTGGCTAGCTTCAACTGCGTCCGGGGTTTCATAATTCTTGGCAATTAAATTTCCGGCCTTGCGCGCTGCGCGCACGGCGATGTTGAGCATCGGATGCATCGGTATCTCTCGCTGGATGTTAAAGAACGGGGAAAACGGCGCGGAGTATATCAGTGTGTTCAGCAAATGTCCTCTTTTTATGTTAGGATGCGCGCCATCATTTCCCTGACCGCTTCTAATTATGCTGCAGAATATCCGAATCGTACTGGTAGAAACCTCGCACACGGGCAACATGGGCTCGGTCGCACGCGCGATGAAAACCATGGGCTTAACCAACCTTTATCTGGTCAATCCGCTGGTGAAACCGGATTCACAGGCCATTTCCCTCGCCGCCGGTGCCAGCGATGTCATTGGTAATGCGCGCATTGTCGATACCATGGATGAAGCCATTGCCGGCTGTAGTTTGGTGGTTGGCACCAGCGCACGTTCACGTTCACTGCCGTGGCCAATGTTGGATTCACGTGAGTGCGGCATTAAGAGCGTGGAAGAGGGCCAGCAGGCGCCGGTTGCGTTGGTGTTTGGCCGCGAGCGCGTCGGCCTGACCAACGAAGAGTTGCAGAAGTGTCACTATCACGTCGCGATTCAGGCCAATCCGGAATACAGCTCACTGAACCTGGCGATGGCGGTGCAGATCATCGCTTACGAAGTGCGCATGGCCTGGCTGGACGCGCAGGAAAAAGCCGCGCCGACGGAGCAAGCTGTCGAGTCGCCGTATCCGCTGGTTGACGATCTCGAGCGCTTCTATCAGCACATCGAGCAGATGATGCTAAACAGCGGCTTTATCCGTGAAGGTACGCCAAGCCAGGTGATGAGCAAGCTGCGTCGTTTATATACGCGTGCGCGTCCGGAACGCGACGAGCTGAACATCCTGCGCGGCATGATGGCATCGTTCGAAAAGCGCAAAGGTAATGTGGATAATAGTTGAGTAAAACACTTGGTTAAATAGTTGAGCAAATTACTAGGTTAAATAGTTGACCGTTTTACTCAGGAATGTCAGACTGCATCCAATTCATCAGATAACCCGCCGATAACCGGACGGACGCTTACGAGGTTGTATGCTATGAGACTGACATCCAAAGGACGTTATGCCGTAACCGCTATGCTGGACGTTGCACTGCACTCCAATGAGGGCCCGGTGCCGCTAGCTGATATTTCTGAGCGTCAGGGCATTTCGCTGTCGTATTTGGAGCAGTTATTCTCGCGTCTGCGTAAGCACGGCTTGGTGGCCAGCGTTCGTGGTCCAGGTGGCGGTTATCTGTTAGGTAAAGATTCAAGCGCGATTGCTGTGGGCGCGGTAATTACCGCCGTTGACGAATCTGTCGACGCCACCAAATGCCAGGGCAAAGAAGGCTGCCAGGGCGGCGAGCGTTGCCTGACCCACGTTTTGTGGCGTGATCTGAGTGAGCGCATTAGCGACTTCCTCAACAACATCACGCTGGCGGAACTGGTGAACAATCAGGAAATCCTCGAAGTGGCCGATCGTCAGAATACGGTCGACAATCGCCGCTTCCAGCAGCATCGTGTGCAAGAAACCATCAACGTTAATCTGCGCGCGTAATCTAACTTAGCGTGGTTTTCCCAACCCTAAATGATTCGAGTTAGAGGAAGGCGGCAAGCGAGCGCATCCCCAGGAGCATACATAAGTATGTGACTGGGGTGAGTGAGTGCAGCCAACGCACCTATAACTTGAAGCATGACGGGTTCATACTGGAAAGGCCGATTCGTGCTATAAAGACGTATGATTTTTTATACGGAGTTTTAGCGCAATGAAATTACCGATTTACCTGGATTACGCAGCCACTACGCCTGCGGATCCGCGTGTCGCCACCAAAATGATGCAGTTCCTCACGATGGATGGCACTTTCGGTAACCCCGCGTCCCG